>JAAFJT010000027.1 GCA_013298955.1 Chitinophagales bacterium | reverse complement strand
AAAAATATAAAACAAAAAGCTGGATTGTTACCCAATCCAGCTTTTGTTTTGCCAACGAATCTTTTGCAAAGGTATCATTTATGATAGATCTTTGTTTTACAAGTAGTTTAAAATCAATTGGTTATGCTAATAACAAACTGTTTTGAACCATCCATACAGAGCTTAAAAATCGGCGTTTTAAATAGCTAAAGTTCCAAAAAGGGGGTGAAAATTCAAGGATAAAATAATCATTTTTTTATCCGTTAAATTTTATTTTGTTTCCCTTCTTCTCCATACAATTCTCGACTTTTAGCATTGTAGGCTTGTGCAGCTTCTTCGGCAGTATCGTACATCCCCAAATGCACCGATTTTTTATCGATGGAAATGACGGCACGATAACGGTTGTTTTCTTGGTAAACGCCCGTGTAGCCAATTCGACTGCTGGTACGACGCTGGCGACTGGCGGCTGCCCGACTCCGCCAAACTAAATTGTCCAATTGGCAATCTAATTTTTCACCATTTTTCGCGCCGACTAAATTTTTTTCATCGTTTCGTTGGTGTGCAAGAAATTTCTCAGCGACTAATTTGTGCAAGTAAATGGTCTCGGTCTTATAAGAGTTATCCGCTGTTTTCCACGTTTTTTGAAAGACGGCACAACCACTCGAATGTTTCCGAAGATTTTCTACAAATCGTATTTTGGCTAAATACGGGTCACTCAATAGGTACTCATAAACGGTGTCATCGACGAGTACCAACTCGTCACTGTTTTTTAAATTAATTTTGATTAACACGATCTCGACAGGGTTTGGTTTAAAAAAAATGTCAACAAAACAGCGTACTGTTTGAAAACGTGGCTAATTTAGCAGGTTTTTTAAAAATCATGTATGTACATGAATCTTTTTTTTGCAAAAAAGTTGCGTTTCTTTTAATTTCTTTTAAAAAACAACATAAATACACCATATAACAATTCAATTACGTATTTTTTAACATTTTTCGCAATTATTTTGTTAGACAATATAAAGTTATTCCTTTACATCATATGATGCTTGTTTTTGAAAATATAACAATGATATTACATGAATTTTTTTTTATAAATTAAATTTTTAATTGATATGAATCCTGCATTTATGCAACGATGTTTTGATTTAGCGCGATTGGGGAATGGTCACACATCGCCGAATCCGTCGGTGGGCGCGGTCTTGGTTTATCAAGATAGGATTATTGGAGAAGGTTGGCATCGACAATATGGGGGCGCACATGCGGAGGTGAATGCGATTGCCAATGTGTTACCTGAACATAAATCGTTGATTGCACAATCGACGATTTATGTGTCGCTGGAGCCGTGTCATCATTTTGGCAAAACGCCGCCTTGTGTGGATTTAATTTTGCGTGAAAGGATTCCAAAAGTGGTCATTGCGCAAACAGACCCACATGATAAAGTGGCAGGACAAAGTATTCAGAAATTGCGCAATCATGGGGTTGAAGTCCTTGAAAATATTTTAACAGAGGACGCTACTTGGGTCACACGCCCTTTTGTAAAAAATATTATTTTGCAAAAACCGTATATTATTTTGAAATGGGCGGAAAGTGCTGATGGTTTCATGGGTGCGCCCGATAAACAAATTTGGTTGAGTAATGCTTTTACAAAACGATTATCGCACCGTTGGCGCAATGAGGTGGATGGGATTTTGGTCGGCGCGAATACCGTTTTGATAGATAATCCGGGATTGGACAACCGCCTTTGGCATGGAAAATCCCCTGTGCGCATTGTTTTGGATGGTCAGGGTAGGGTAGGGGCGTGTTTAAATCAAGGATTGAAAATATTGGATGATTCGGTTAAAACATTGATTTACAGTCATGTACAACCGAATCCGAAACGTCAAGAAGGCTTTCATCAAACTTTTTTTAAAACGTTAAGTTCTCATCATCCTGATGAATTATTAAAAGATTTATTTCAAGAAAAAATTGGGATTTTATTGGTAGAAGGTGGTGCAACGGTTTTGAATTTTTTTATTCAACACAACCTATGGGATGAAGCGCGGGTCTTTAAAACGAATAAATGGTTGCAATCAGGGGTTGTCGCGCCCAAAATGATTGTAAATAATCCACCCCAAATCTTGCAAATCCTTGATAATCAATTATATTTGCACCAAAATCAAAGATAACTAAAACTTTCGTTAAAAATGCGTCAAAAAGGAAATCAATGGTTAAACTTCCGTTAAAAACAACCAAAGAGGCGTATCCGATGTTGCAAATCGCGTCTGAAAAGAGTTACTTTGCTGAATAAATTACAAAGTAACTGATAATACATTGATTTTTGGATTGAAATTCTATTTAAAATCGTTATAAAACCTTATTTTCAGATACAAAAAAATTGTAAAATAATGACCCGATTGACTAAAATAATAGCATTGATGTTTTTGTTGACGACTGTTGCTACAACGGTTGCGCAAGCCCAAGTAAAATGGTACTCCATTGAAGAAGCGGAGGTTTTGGCGCGCAAATCGCCGCGTAAGATTTTTATCAAAGTCTATACGAATTGGTGCGGTTGGTGCAAGGAAATGGATAAAAGTACGTTTGCAGACCCCAATATTGCTAAATATTTGAATGAAAATTATTATCCTGTGTTGTTGAATGCGGAAAATAAATCCAATATTGCGTTCAATGGCAATACCTACAAGTTTGTTGCCGACCCGAAAGGCGGGTATAATGAGTTAGCTGCTTTTTGGTTGAAAAGCCAAATGGTGTATCCGACCCTTGTTTTCTTGGATGAAAATTTTAATTTGATTCAAGGTATCGGAGGCTATCGCAAGGCTGCTCAATTTGAGATGATTATGACCTATTTTGGCGAAAATCATCATAAAAGTACGCCTTGGGCAAAATACGAAAAAAATTATACGCCACTCTCTTTCAAGTAGTTTTATTTTTATAACCATTTGTTTATCAATAGATTATAAAAATAAATTTAAAAAATCGCCGTCATTAAAAATATCAAAAAAGGCATCTATTTGGAAAATAGATGCCTTTTTTTTATTTTTTTACCTCACAAATACATATAAGTATCTATTTGTGTATATATTTGTGGTCAAATGGCGGTAACGTTTCTATTCATCATTAACATTAAAAAAATCAATATGAGTGAAGGTTCAAAATTCAATTTCAAAAACCTAATTTGGGTTGCAGTGGCACTTCTTTTCTTGGCGGGCGTTTACTATGTTCTAAATGTAAGCGAAATGCCTGAAATCGGCGAAGGTCATTAAATGGTAGTCGGGAAATGATTTTCCCGACTACGATGTAGGCGTAAATGATTTTCAAGTTTCAATTTTTTCGGCAACGGGAATGTTTGCTTGATGCAACGTTCCCGTTCTCCGAAAAGCCGTTTTAACTTTCTACCTTGTATGGCAATCTGTTGTGTATTTGTTTGATTAGAAGCGCGAGCTAAAGTCAGTTCTGAATACAAATTTAATCAAAATTTATTTGAATTTACAATATATAAAAAAAGTTATTTTTTAAAACACGTTTTAAAACCATTTGTAAATCAATGGTTTTGAAACGCATTTGTTTTTTGAAAGTGCCAATGCTCCTTTTTTATCCAATTTTTAATTGAAAAATACAATAGATTGGGGAGGACACGCATCCGAAAGTTTCCTTTTAGCAATGGATATATTGATTATCAATATTCCGAAATCCACATTCCGAAATCCACATTCCGAAATCGCTAAGGAATTTGGTAAAGTAAAATAATGCCTCTGTGAAACTTTTTTTGTTTTAAAACTTGCCCATTCATTTGTTTAATGAAATCAAAAAGATATTGATAAACAGGGTCATCATGGATAACCCATATTTTTTTGATGCCCTTTTCATGCAATTTTTTCAAATCCTGTTGCACAAGGTCGGTATCACAACAACGATACGGTTGTAAAATCGTTTCTGAAAAAGTCATTGGTTTTGCATAGATTTTAGTATAATATTGGATAACAGCCGCAGCGTTGAACGGAACCAAAAACGGTTCCCCTTGCGCTTGTTCTGTGGCAAGATATTCAAGTCCTTTTTTTAAATCAGCGGTGTCATTGACAAACGGGCGGTAGAATGATGCAAGACTTTGATAGGTATAACCTGTTGCTATAAAAGCAATTATAAATATTGTTTTAACGGTTTTGTTCACTTTTGTAAAAATGAAATCATAACCAATAAACACAATTAGTATCAAAATGGGCAAGAAAAACACCGTTAAGCGCAAAATCAACGAGTAATAATGAGTTGCGGAAGCAGTCAAAACAGCGATGATTGGAAGGACTAATTTAATAAACCAATCTCGTTGATTGCGCCAAAGTTGATATACGCCTGCCGATAAACCAATGACGGTCAATAGATTAGCAACAAAAGTCCAGCCTAATACATTGGATAAAATGGCAACGATTTGCTCGGTCAGTAGCTTTAATTGAACGATATTGGTGGGCAAAATGGCTAAAAAAAATGGTTGATGAAAACTTTGCAAATAATCCGAGTTTGCATTGTGTTTCAACAACAAAAAGAAATAGATTAGGAACGAAATCAACCAACTTGAAATCATGCCTAAAAGATTCCAAGTATTTTTGTTTGAAATGTTTTGTTTGAAAAAAATTAAGCTATTGAACCCATTTTGAGATTGGTTTTGAAAATCAAGGTGTTGCGTCAAAAAATACAAGCCAATGCCTGCCAAAATAAACACCGAAGGCATTGATAACCAAATAGATACGCAACCTATAAAGGTCCAAAATAGAATTTGTTTTTTATCAAAAGGAAACGTTTTAAAATAAGTCGAAAGGTATAAAAGTCCAATACTTACAAAACCATCGGTTGCATATTGTTTCGCCTGTGTGCTGTAATCAATGAAGATGCTGCTCAAAGCAACAAAAAAGACAGCTCCTAAAACCGCTTTGGGCGACAAAATTTGATGAGAAAGCCGATAAAAATGCCATAACATCATACTTCCGCACCATAAGGGAACGATTTTCACCCCTAATTCATGATTGCCGAACAGTTGAATCACTGCTTTCATCGCTACTGAAAAAAGAGGGGGCGCGTATTGTTGGTAATCCAAATCTTTAAAAAGTCCTGAATAATCGCGTTCTGCATAATTGCGCAATAAGTTTGCTTCATCTAAAAAAATGGAACGTTGTTGTAACCAAACAGCGATTCTTAACAAAAAACCAATGGAAAGAAGTCCATAAATGGCGCGTTGAATGAAAGCATTGGTTTGAAAGTCAGTTAGTTTCATATATGATTTTAACTATTATTGAATAATATTTCGTTACAAAATGGGACACAAATTTAACGAATTTTCACGAATGCAGATACCACCTTCGTGAAAATTCGTTAAATTCGGCTCCCCTTTGGCAAATCAACAACAATCAAACGTTAAAAACGTTTTGTAAATTGAATTTCAATAAATCCTCACAGAATGAATAAAATCTACTATGTTTTAGGGCTTACGGCTCTTTTGGCTGCGTCGTGTGGCAAATCCCAAACAGACGATGAAAAAATCAAAGCCTATATCGCCTCAAAAGGCTGGCAAATGCAAGTTACCCCTGAGGGGGTGTATTATAGGATTGACTCCGCAGGTGTCGGCGGAAATCCCACATTGAGCAACAATGTAACGGTTCGTTACAAAGGTTCTTTATTGGATGACACGGTGTTTGAGACCAGCAAAGTCGCAGGGGTTACGTTTCCGTTAAGTGGCGTAATTAAAGGATGGCAGTTAGGCATTCCAAAATTTAAAAAAGGCGGTGGGGGCAAATTAATCATTCCTTCCTCATTAGCCTATGGCTCCTCTGGACAAGGAAGTATTCCTGGCGATGCGCCACTGGTTTTCGATGTGACTCTATTGGATTTCAATTAGTTGCGATACGATTGTGATAAATTGGAACACGGATGACGCGGATAGGGCGGATTTTCACGGATTTTTTATTTTACAAAAAAGCCGTACGATTGTGATAAATTGGAACACGGATGACGCGGATAGGGCGAATTTTCACGGATTTTTTATTTTACAAAAAAGCCGTACGATTGTGATAAATTGGAACACGGATGACGCGGATAGGGCGAATTTTCACGGATTTTTTATTTTACAAAAAAGCCGTACGATTGTGATAAATTGGAACACGGATGACGCGGATAGGGCGAATTTTCACGGATTTTTTTTGTAAAATAAAAAATCCGTGAAAATTCGCCCTATCCGCGTCATCCGCGTTCCAATTGTATAACGGATAAAAAAAATCCGTGAAAATTCGCGTCATCCGCGTTCCAATTGTATAACGGATTTTTTATTTTACAAAAAAAATCCGTGAAAATTCGCCCTATCCGTGTCATCCGTGTTCCAATTTATCATAATCATATTATTTGCCAAATAAAAATTGGCGCAATGCGAATAATGCCAAACTCAAACCCAATAAAAATAAAATCGTAGGCGTTCCCACTAAATCCCAGCCTGTATCCAATTTGACTTCTGCTTTATTTTTAGGGTTATAGACCAGACCCATTTGATGCCCTACTGCCCACTTAGGCGGACAAACCCAATAAAAATAAAATCGTAGGCGTTCCCACTAAATCCCAGCCTGTATCCAATTTGACTTCTGCTTTATTTTTAGGGTTATAGACCAGACCCATTTGATGCCCTACTGCCCACTTAGGCGGACTTGACATTTGGTCATACGCGTACTGAATCGTTTGATTTGTCGAGTCTTTAAACTCAAAAACAGGTTGAAACATATCCATTCCATTGGAATCGGTCGTTTTTTTGATTTCAACTAAGGTCGCAGTCGTCTTGATGCCCCCTTCTGATAATCGATTCGTTGTTTGCATCATGCGCACGGCGTACCCTAACAAGGCAATACCAGCTACCAATAAAAACCCGTATAAACCGAAATTCTTGCTCATTTCAAGGTTTGTTTTTAATGAAAAAATATTTTAGATGCAAATGAACGTTAAAAAAAGAACTTGGTCAAATTTTGACCGCTTAATTTTAAAAAAGGATTTAATGGGTCTCAAATGAACGCCGTAGCGTTTACTGGAGACCCAACCTAAAACCCATTCTATGGTGTTTGTCAGGAGTTACGATTATACATAAAAGGTGACAATGCCTGTCTCAATATCATAAAGCCCGCCGATAAGTTTCACTTTTCCTTCTTGTTCAAGGGTCGCTATTGTCGAACTTTCTTTCCGAATCCGTTCCATCGTCAAATGAATATTAAATTCCGTCACTTTCCGTACAAAAAGAGCATCAGTACTCTTTTCAAGGACATGACTCGCTTTTTCGATAGCAGGCTTTACCTTATCCAAAAGAATCGTAATATGTTCCATTTGAACGTGATTACAAGCCGCACCAATGGCACCGCATTTGGTATGTCCTAATACAACAATTAGTTTTGTCCCAACGAATTTCGTCGCATATTCCATACTGCCCAAAATATCGTCATTCAAAATATTGCCCGCAATCCGAATGCTGAATATATCGCCAAGCCCCAAATCAAAAATATGTTCGGTCGTGGTACGAGAATCAATACAACTCAATACGACTGCAATCGGATTTTGTCCAAACGAAGTTGCATTAATTTGATGTTTTAAATATTTGTTAGTCCATTTGCCACTCACAAAACGTTCATTCCCATTTTTTAAAATCTGAACCACTTCATTCGGTTGTAATTTTTGTTGGGTTGCCTTATCCAAAACATTGATAAATTGAATATGATCATCCAATTTATAATGTTGTTTCAAACCAATCACGTTTAATTTAATGCTTTTACTGACCGAAACCGTTGTCTTATAATCCTGTATAATTTCTAAAATATCATCATCTATGAAATCACAATAAGTCGCATCAATAATGACTTTCGACCCATTTGGAATCGCCCATAAAGTGGTTTTAATAGATGCTTTATTCAGAAACGATACTTGATTGGGCAATTCAATCCGAATCGTCTCGTCTATATGCAAGGTTTCTTTTTCGATAACAAACGGATTTCGATAATTATTTTTCAATAAGTAAAAAATACTAATCAGTAATCCCAATAAAACACCAATTAATAAATCGGTGAAAATAATGGCAATAATGGTTAGTAAAAACGGAATGAATTGATTTTGTCCTTTTTTATACATCTCTACAAAAAGAGATACTTTCGCTAATTTGTAACCCGTCAGCAATAAAATACTTGCCAACGCTGCTAATGGAATCAAATTGAGGAACGGACTCAAAAGTAAAACGCTAATCGTTAAAAAGACTCCATGTAAAATGGCTGATAATTTGGTTTCCGCACCTGCGTTGATGTTCACCGAACTGCGCACAATCACAGAGGTAATCGGAATACCGCCTATCAAACCCGAAACGATATTACCAATGCCTTGCGCTACCAATTCTCGATTAGGCGAAGCCTGCCGTTTGTAGGGGTCCATATTTTCGACCGCCTCCAAATTAAGCAAGGTTTCTAAGGACGCAATAATCGCAATCGTAAACGCGACAATCCATACTTGATAATTTCCTATACTATGAAATGCAGGGAGCGTTATCAAACTCGAAACGCTTTTAATGGGCGGAATATTCACTAAATGTTCCGATGAAATGTATAATGTAGGAAAATAGGTTTTGAAAATGAAGTTCAAAAACACCCCTAAAAATACGACAAATAAAGATGCTGGAAAAAATTTAAATTTTTTCATTGGGGTTTTATCCCAATAAAGCATTACTAAAATAGATAAAGACGATATAATAATCGCGCCCCAAGAGAAGTACGTAAAAATATTAAGCAATTCCGAAAAGGTATTTTCGCCATCTTGTTGCAAGAATACAAAATCATTCTCAGCATCTCGGTCGAAACCGACCGCATGTGGAATCTGTTTGAGGATTAAGATAATGCCAATCGCTGCTAATAATCCTTTAATCACATTCGATGGAATATAATTAGCGATGAATCCGCTTTTGGCGAGACCCATTATCAATTGTATCACGCCCGCAAGCACAACTGCCAATAAAAAGACATCAAAAGGTCCCAATTTTGTGATTGCAGACAACACGACTGCCGCTAAACCTGCTGCGGGACCACTCACGCTTGTATGCGATTGGCTCAGAATCCCAACAACAATCCCACCTATAATTCCTGAAATCACGCCCGACAAAAGGGGCGCACCGCTTGCTAACGCAACCCCTAAACATAATGGTAACGCAACCAAAAAGACAACTAAACCCGCAGGAAAATCATTTTTTATTTTTGAAAACATCGTTTTTTAATAATGGATAATGAATGATGAATGATGGTTTCAAATGGGTTGTTTTGCACCCAAAATGAAGTCCTTAATTCCTCATTCAAATGAGAATTAGTTGAATGAGTCTTTTATAATTTATTGATAATCAATGAATTATAAAAGCGACTCCGCTTTTTTTACGGAACCATTGACCAAATAAAATAGCATTTGTAAATGATTGTAAATCATTACATTGCAATGGCAGAATCAACAAGTCGTGCAAAAAACGCAGTTGCATGCTGTTGCCTAATCAACCCTTTTGGGGTGTGATGGTGATAAAAATAGGAGGTTGGAGGTTGAATTAGCAGCCTTGTTCGGGTGGCGGCGTGTCTAATTCGAGGGCATCATTTTGGAGATATTCGGCATAATGATACGCGCTTCGTGTTTTCTGAAGGCACCTATACTCAACTGCGCCAATCAATCGGAGAGGCGTTTCGATAAACTTATTACTGGCTTCTTTTTCTTCTTTTTCCTCTTTACTGTCTTTATCTTCTTTACTTTCTTTTTCCTCTTTACTGTCTTTATCTTCTTTACTTTCTTTTTCCTCTTTGCTGTCTTTATCTTCTTTACTTTCTTTTTCAGATGCGTCTGCCAACTCAATGCATGCGTTTTGTTTTGCCAAAGCAACTTCGAGTATCGAGTTGGTGACAAAAACGCATAGCATTAAAATTGCGAAAATCAAACGAATCATATCCTTTATTAAAAAATTTAGAATTTATTATTGCCGTTAAACAATAACTTGTGTCAAAAAAAACGTTTTTTGACACGGAAAATCAAAAAAAATTGATACTTAATTCAAACAAAAAGTGTTATTTAGAATCCATAAAGTGCAAAGATAACCTATTTTTTTGAAGAAAGTAACTTTTTTACGTTTTAATTATTGTTTAAATAACAAATGCCAACAAATTATTGTTGGCATTTGATTTATTTTTTTATATAAAAATCGGATTTTTTAACCGATTACAAGAAAATATGCGTTTGAATCGTAAATTGACCCGCGCTACCATTTTTAACAATGGCACCCGCAGCATCTAATTTATAAACAGGACGTGTTGCATATTCAGCTGTGACTTTTGCATTATGACCTGTGATGAAATAGTTCAAACCCAATGCAAATTGAGTAGAAGGGTCTGCCAAACGCTCAAATTTCTTATAAGTAAACGTTCCATAAGGCATGATTTGGTGTCCACTTGCCAATTTTGGCAACAAATAACCAACTTGTGCATAAAGAACACTTCCTGTACCAATCATTGGCTGCAAATTACCACCACCTGACCAAGAGTTGCCATTTGCAGCCGTAGCTGCTGCTGCTAAACCTGGATGCTCATTCAAAATACCAATATTCCGCAAATAACGTGGACCAAAATCCATGTTGTAATACGTCACCAAAGCATTGATAGCCGTTCCTTTTGCCTTATCCAAAGGCATATCTAAGAAAGCGTCCACCCCAAGCACCAATTGATTATACTTGCGCAATGAATCGGGCGCACCTGTGATTTTTGCACCTGTTACTTCTGGGTGGCTGTAAAAACCAGCACCAATATTGAAGACTTTTTTAGTACCTAAATAAGTACCCACCATAAATGGTAATACATTACTTTCTTTATCCCAGAACATCCAATTGGCATAACCTTGAACCGCCGTTTTTTCACTCAAAATATTAACAGCGATCTCTTTACCTGCTACTGCGGAAGTTAATCCAGACAAAGCGGAACCAAATACAAATGGTTTGTTAATAGCCAAACGATAATCTAATTGCCCGAGTTGACCTTTTGCATAGATACCCATTTGACGTGCAAATTGGTCGGTTGCATCAATATTTGCCCAGTTGAAAATAGGTGCATCCATTGTCATAAAATTCAAAGTCGAATTGCTTGACAAGCGAGAAACCCCATTCCAATAGTGCAGACCCATCCCAACATGTAATTTTCCTGGCTCGATAGCGTATTCCGTCCAAGCATCATGGATATAAATTTGGGGTCTTTTAGCAGCATTACTGACAGAATTGGTTACACCCGGTGTAAACGCACCGCCATTGATAAAGGATTGATTATTAATACCCCAATGTGTTAAAATTAAGAACCGAGGATTGATTTGAGCATACGCTAAAAAACGACTTCGACGAATCGCTGCGTCAAAAGACCATTTATCGCTAACGTTTGTACCATTCACGTCAATGGTACCAGGGTTATTCTGCGTGAAAGTGGCCCACATTTGATGCCACATGATAAACCGAATATATTTGTCGCCTTTGTCATTGAGTTTCAACATCAATGGTTTGTAAGACATGTCCACTTTGGGAACAGAATCCGCAGGTGGTTCAGCAAGAGTTGGTTCGCTTGCGAGCAATGCCGATGTACCTGCAAGCACCATGGACGCAGATAGAAATAGATTTTTCGTTCTAAAATTCATACTCAAAAGTCTTTTAATGTTGAGTGATAAAAAATAAATAAGTTTACTGTTGAACACAAGTGTAAAAGTATATAAGTATCTATATATGTACAAGTTTTTTTGTAAAAAAATTAAAAAAAAATTTTTTTAATTTTTCAAAAAGAACTTTCAAAAGATAAAAAAAACTATATGTAGAATTTTATTTTTAAAACAATGCAATTAAAGCATTTTTATACTGAATTTTTTAAATGGGCTCAATCAAAATGGGTGTATTCTAACTTTAAAATTAGTTGGAATACACCCATTCCTGATTCAGATATACTTTGCGTCGGGTGGTTTTGGATACAATGGGAACACGGATAACGCGGATGGAGCGGGTGAGCGCGGATTTTTTGAAATTTAGTGAAAATTTAGTGAAAATTCAAAAAAAATCCGTGAAAATTCGCCCCATCCGCGTTATCCGTGTTCCCATTGTATCGCAAAACGTTCGTGCGTGAAGTATAATTTAAAAAAAGCGCAAAATAGCATTCGGCACTGCCCGAATCGAAAAAACGCCTGTATCTGAAACTATTTTGGTAATGACTATTTTGTCAGAGGCATTCGGCTTCTCAACAACACTTGTTTTAGGCGGCTTATTAGAAGGCGAAGGCAATGCATATGAATTATATTTTTTTAAAATATCACCAGATACAATTTGCGCTCTTAAAACTTGCGCTTCTTTGGAAGGATTGACTTTCAATACTTTATCTATCAAATCAATCGCCGTATCACTATGACCTGATACGACTGCTGCCGTTGCAATCGTAATCAGCGATTGTTCATCTGCGGAAACGGATTCTGCGGAAACTTCTTTCAAGGCTTGCGCAATCGAATCGCGCACGACTTTATTGTGTGGTTGTTTTTCCAATGATTTAAGCTGTTTGTCAAACTGCTTTACTTTTTGGTCAAATTGTTTTTTAGAATCCGTTTTTTTCTTAATCCGTTGCTTGCTTGTTACCACAGGCGCGGAAGTCGAATCCAACTGAGCCGCTTGATGAATCAACGCTTGCGCAGCATCATAACGCCCCAAAGCAACTTGTGCATTCGCCACCGCGCTCAATGCGGAAGGACTTTCATTCATGCGGGCAGCAGACAATTGGTGTACGTTTTGCAATAATTGTTTTTGCAAAACAGTGTCCAATGGATTTTTTTCAACCTCTTTGGAGACTTTATCAATATTGATAACGCCGTTCTCAAATTGAACCCGTTGAATACTCGGGTAGCCAATCATCATTAACGGCATGGAAAATGCGTAAATTAATTTCAAATTGGGCTTATTTTGATGGACGGTGCGCATAAAGGCAAATAATAATGCCAATCCGACCATTAATCCCAATAAGATTAATATCAACTCATGCAATAAAACACCTTCTAATAGTTTCATCTTGTTACTTTTTGAATCGGTTCACGGAAATTTGCCCTTAAACCGATTAGTTGAATAAAAATTTTGTTTGAAGGACTTTTTTTAGAAAAATTTAACTTTTCAGTCATCTTTAATCTATGCTTATATAACGCCTAAATACGCTAAAAGAGACGCTGTAACAATACGTACACATCACAATAAGAATCAAATTAACTAAACTTTAAGTTTTATTTTTTTTGCCAAAAAAAGTCTTCAAAAAAGAAGATTTTAGAACAAAATTATGAAATAAGCACCATTTTTTAATAATTTTCGACTATATTTGCAAACTTTTTACATCCTTTGCACATCCATTCGATGCAAAAGCAATTGCACCCTTAATCCGACTACAAAAATGTCCAGAAAAATTACGATTGATCTCAAAGAAATTGAGAGAAAAAAGAAAAAACTCGAAAAAGTCAAAGCCGAACTTAAAAAAGAGTTCGTCGGTATCGACTATGTGATAGAAGAATTGGTTGATTATATTCAAATCTGGTATCTGATGCCCGAAGTATTGAGTCGTCCGATAATTGTCAGTCTTTGGGGCATGACAGGAGTGGGTAAAACGGACTTGGTGCGCAAAATGGTGAATAAATTGGAATACCAAGACCGTTTCGCAGAGGTGGAGTTGTCGAATAGTGAGTCGAGTAGTTATTATTCGTATCGCAGTTCGGTCAGTGGGATTTTGGAAGCGAATGGTCTCAATGATGGCAAACCTGCCATTGTCTTGTTTGACGAAATCCAACGATTTAATACGCTTGACCCTGATGGCAATCCGTATCCAAATGTGCGTTTTCAAGATTTTTGGGAATTATTGAGTGATGGTAAATTGGCAAAACGCGATGATAAGGAAGAAATTGACCGTTATTTAGAAGATTTTTTATTTTATAGCAAACAGCGCAAAAAACAAAAAGACCAAGCGGCGGCAACCCCTGTGCCTGAAGGGGAGGAAGCGGCTCCGCCTTCAACGGAAGATACGAGTATTGGCTTGTGGCAAGCCCGACAGTTGAAAAAATTGTTTTCGTTAGACGACGATGTACAATCGCTTGCGGACATGGATCAAGATTCGGTTTTGAAAAAAATGATGGTGCGCAAAACGAAAAAGAAGATTTATGAGGCGATTGACCATTCTAAAACGTTGATTATCATTAGTGGGAATTTGGATGAAGCGTTTAGTATGGCTTCGGAAACGTCCGAAGCAGATGTAGATGCCGATATTTTTCACGCTTATACAGAGAAAATAACCTTAGTGGACATCAAATCAGCCCTTTCGCGCAAGTTCAAACCCGAACAAGTGGCGCGTTTTGGCAATATTCATTTGATTTATAAATCTTTACGCCGTAGAGATTTTGAAGTATTGATTCAGTGGGAAGTGGAGAAAGTGATCCTTAAAAACAAAGCGTTGTTTGACGTGCAATTGTTGGTGGATAAGCATATGAATGAGTTGATTTATCAAAATGGCGTTTTTCCAGTGCAAGGCGTTAGACCTGTTTTTAGCTCGGTGATTGACATTTTGGAAACGAATTTGGCTAAAATTTTATTTGAAGCGTTGATGATTGGTCAAAATAAAATTTTGATTGATTATGATTTTGAAGGTAAAAAAATTGTTGCCAAAGTCGGCAAAGGTAAAATCGTTGAAATTCCGTATGTTGGGCGGGTTGATAAAATTCGACAAGCGAATATTGATGATGTGGTTGCCAATGTTTCAGTGCATGAATCGGGTCATGCGGTGGTTTATGGCGTGTTATTAGGATTGGCTCCGTTGCAATTGAAGTCCAAAGTGGCATCGAATTATGTGGGCGGGTTCACGTTCCCGCATCAAATTCACCAAACCAAACAGACGATGATTGATAAAATCAAAATTTATTTGGCGGGCGGTTTGGCAGAAGACCTCGTTTTTGGAGAGGGCAATGCAACTATTGGCAGACACAACGACCGATGGGAAGTGTCGAACCTTGCCATGGATTACATTCGCAAGTATGGTTTTGTCGAAAAATACCAAGCCTATTATTCCAATAACCCAACTGCACCAATGGATGTCTTCATAACAGACAAGGCAGTGGAGGAAATGATTCAAAATTTGGTGGTGGAAACCCGACAAATTTTGGAAGCGAATAAACCTTTTTTGTTGGATTTGTCGCGTCAATTGCATACTGCGGGCAGTTTGAAAGCCAATGAAGTGGCTGAAATTGCAAAACAATATGGTTTAGATTTGAAAATCCAAGAAGAAAGTCATTTGCATATAGCGAATTATCTTGATATATTGTCAACTGAAAAATAAGGATTGTACCATAGATTTGGTAGTCGGGAAATTTATTTCCCGACTACCAAATCTATGGTTATTAAGCGTAACCACCTTGCATGTAATCCCGCAGATGCGTAATTGTTTCGCTCTGAACGGAAACCGTTTCTTCAATCAAATCCAAAATGGAAATAATGCCGACCAAACGATGCTGCTCCATGACGGGCAAATACCGTACATTTTTATCGGACATCAATTTCATACAATGTTCAATGCGGTCTCGCGGGCTGACGCGGGGCAAATCAACAGACATGACTTCCGCAACCGTCGTATCCACAGAACGCCGACCTTTTAAAGCGACTTTACGGGCGTAATCCCGTTCTGTAAAAATACCTTTGTAATAATCGCCATCAATGATGACTAATGAACCGATATTGCGGTCGTTCATGATTTTTAACGCTTCAATGACGGATAAGTTTGGCGGACCCGAAATGATGTTTTTATGGCGTTTCCGCAGGATGTTAGCAACGGTACTGGTCATGCTTTCCAAGTTTTTAGAGGATGAACAAATATTGGTTTGTTGATGATTTTTAGCGCACTTGTTGGCGCAAATGATTCTGAAACAAAGATATTTTATTCTTCCGAGAAATGCAAATTTTATTTCACTTTTTTTCAAAAAAGTGAAATTTTAATCCGACTTATATGTAAATATAAAAATCAAACTTTATTTTACATGGAAATAGATTTAACAAAATCAAGGTGTCAAACGCAAAAAAAATATGAATCTTTCTTTTTTTATAGCAAAACGGGTGGTTGCTGCGGGACAAGCTGCTTTTGCTCGATTGATAATTCGGATTGCGACCGCAGCAGTGGCAGTCAGTGTAGCCGTGATGATTATTGCGGTTTGCCTGATAAAAGGGTTTAAAAATGAAATATCGGCTAAAATGTTTGGCTTTTGGGGGCATATTCACATTACAAGTATTGCGGTGAATACGACTTTTGAACCCACTCCGATTGAAGTCAATCCGTCCTTTTTGGATAGTTTAAAACAGGTGAAAGCGGTGCAATTCGTGCATCGAAAAACAGGTTTAACGTTAAAAACGCAGGGCGGCATTGCTCATGCGCAAGCCTATGCTACGAAAGCGGGGATTATTAAAACCAAAGATAATTTTGAAGGCATCGTTTTAAAAGGCGTAGGCAAAGATTATAATTGGGATTTTATAAAACATAATTTGGATAGTGGTCGAATCTTATCGCCTTCTTCGGATTCCGCATTGAGCCGAGATATATTGATTTCTCAATCAACGGCAAATCGGTTGAAACTCAAAACGGGCAGCAAATTCATCATCCATTTTGTCAAAGACAATCAACAACAACAACGCGTTTTTCAAGTTTCGGGCATTTATAGAACGGGTTTGGAGGAGTATGATAAACAATTTGCCATCGTTGATATTCAACAAGTGCAAGATTTATTGGGCTGGTCTCCGACACAAGTGGCTGGTTTTGAGGTTTTTACCCAAAATTTATCTGATTTGGGCAACATGAATGATTACATTGCGCAAGAATTGATTCCTAACAATCTATACACGATGACCATCAAACAAGAACAACCTGCCATTTTTCAATGGCTTGATTTGCAAGATGTGAATGAGGCGATTATTTTGGGATTGATGTTGGTTGTAGGCATTTTGAATATGGTCACGGCGTTATTGATTTTGATTTTGGAACGCACGAATATGATTGGAATGTTGAAAGCGATGGGCAGTAGTGATAAGGTGATTCAACGCATTTTTTTGTATTATGGGAGCATGATCGTTGGGATTGGGCTGTTGATTGGGAACTTTATCGGCTTGGGACTTTGTTTCCTACAAAATAAATATAAATTTATAAAACTTTCAGAATCAGACTATTATCTATCCGTCGCGCCTGTGCATTTCGATATTCCATTGATTACAATGGTGAATGTAGGTACGTTTTTAATCACGTTGCTTTTTTTAATATTGCCAACGTTTTTAGTTACTAAAATCTCTCCATTGAAAGCCATTCGCTTCAAGTAGGGTTTTAAACACATAGTTCACATAAGGAGACATAGGACACATAGTTCACATAGTTCACATAAGGAGACATAGGACACATAGATGGCTTGCGGTTGAAATGCGCAAGCAATCTATGTGCCCTATGTCTCCTTATGTGAACTATGTGTTTAAACACACTAAGATACGACAGGCACATCTTTGGCATTCATCACCAAAGTCTGGTGGCGAATCGACTCTTGGTGAATCGAACTTAGCAGTTGAATCACAAATTCAGGGCTTAAATCGCGCTGCCGACCTTTTTCGACCCCTGTTTGCAAGATTTCATTCCACCGTTCTGGTTGGAGAATCGATATATTATTCCGTTTTTTATAGCGTCCAATATCGTCTGCCAATTGCATCCTACGTCCCAAAATATTCAATACTTCTTGGTCAATTTCGTCAATGCGAATCCGCAAGGCTTCAATCGTTTCTAAAAATTGCGGGTCATTGGTCGATTTAGTTCGTAAAACCAATTTTCCAATCAATTCATGGTATTGATTCGGCGTGATTTGTTGTTTGGCATCCGACCAAGCTTCATCTGGATTGCAATGCACTTCCGTAATCAAACCATCAAAATTTAAATCCATTTGTTGTTGAGCCACTTCCAATAACATATGACGATTGCCGCAAATATGAGAATTGTCCCCAATAATCGGCAAATCAGGACGGCGGCGAATCAGTTCAATCGGCATTTCCCAAAGGGGAATATTGCGATACCGCGTTTTCGTATGATGCGAAAAACCCCTGTGAATCGCAGCAATTCGAGTAATGCCCGCTTTTTCAAGTCGTTCAATCGCGCCCAACCAAAGTTCTAAATCGGGATTGATTGGATTTTTAATCATCACAGGAATATCAATGCCGCGCACCGCATCCGCAATTTCTTGAACGCTGAACGGATTGACCGTTGTGCGTGCGCCAATCCAAAGGACATCGACCCCAAATTTCAAGGCTTCATAAACATGGTGTGCATTCGCAACTTCAACGGTTGTTTTCAAACCCGTTTCTTCTTTCACGCGGCGCAACCATTTCAATCCTTCCGAACCAACGCCTTCAAAAGAACCGGGACGCGTTCTTGGTTTCCAGATGCCTGCGCGGAAAAGCGATATTTCGCCTTGTTTCGCCAAATCTTTGGCAATGCTCAATACTTGACCTTCGGTTTCAGCAGAACAAGGTCCCGCTATCAAAAAGGGGCGTTTTTCAACCCCCATAAATGGCTTTTTTTGCATGATAATAAATTGATTTTAAAGAATTTATACAAGTTTTAAACACATAGTTCACATAGGATTACATAGGACACATAGGTTAAAACGCATAGAGTATTTTAACCTATGTGTCCTATGTAACCCTATGTGAACTATGTGTTTAATGAAAACACATAGTTCACATAGGATTATATAGGACACATAGGTTAAAGACCCTATGTGTCCTATGTAACCCTATGTGAACTATGTGTTTAAAAAATGAAAACACATAGTTCACATAGGTGCGTATTTTAACCTATGTGTCCTATGTAACCCTATGTGAACTATGTGTTTTCATTTTAAAATACGTTTAATGTCATTCGCTTGTTGAATCATTTTATAAAACTCGTCAAACTTACGTTTAATCAACAAACTCCTAAATACGCTCAAAATATGAATGTGTTCATCCAAAACTTCTAAAACATTGTCTCTATTTTGTTTGAAAATCGAAGTCCAAGTATCAGGCGAACTTTTGGCTAAACGCACCGTTGATTGAAATCCACTACTCGCTAATTCAAAAATTTTATCTTCGTCTTTTTCCTTTTCCAAAACCGTCAACGCTAAGGCAAAAGAGGTTAAATGCGAAATGTGCGAAATATAAGCCGTATGGACATCATGTTCACTTCGATTTAAATACAAAATATTCATTTTCAATGCTTTATACAAACGATGAACCGTTTCTTGTGCATCCGTATCACTGGCTTCTACATCGCAAAAAACACAATATTTCTGCGCAAAAAGATTTGGAATGGCTGCTTCTGGTCCCGAATGTTCCGTTCCTGCCATCGGATGTGTTGCCACAAAACGACCGCGATTGGGATGTTTTTCGACCAAATCTAACAACTTTTCTTTGGTAGAACCCACATCTAAAACCATTTTATGTTGAATCTTATCCAAAATCGTGGGCAATAAATGCAACATCGCATCCATCGAAACCGACAAGATAATCAAGTCTGCTGCGTCAATCGCCCTTTCCAAAGGCAAAATTTGGTCAACCAAACCCAATTGTACCGCTTTTTGTCCTGTTTTAAAGTCTTTTTCAACCCCAATCAACTGAGTTGCAAACCCCGTTGCGCGTAAATCCAATGCCATCGAACCGCCAATCAAACCTACGCCTATAATGGATACTATCATATTTCAACGCTTGTTTTGATATTTACTTTTTTTTCGGTTTGATTCTTTTTAAATTCAATGATTCTTTGAATCGCGTTTTCAAAAACAGTCACTTGCGCACACAGCGATACGCGAATATAGCCATTGCCTTGCGAACCAAAAATGCCGCCCGGCGTGATAAAAACATTGGCACCGTATAAAATTTCGTCTGATAATTCAAAACCAGTCTTATAGGGTGCAGGTATTTTTGCCCAAACGAACATACCCGTTTGTTTTCTATCAAAATCACAATTCAATAAATTCAACAAATCAAAAACTTTTTGTTGCCGTTCCCGATACACTTTATTTAAACCATCATACCAATCTTGTCCTTCTTCTAAGGCTTTCACCGCCGCAAGTTGTACGGGCAGGAACATCCCCGAATCCATATTCGATTTAAAACGCACAATATTTTGAATAAATTCCGCCTTGCCAGCCAACATGCCCACACGCCAACCTGCCATATTGTGGGATTTACTCAATGAATTGAGTTCTAAACCCACTTCGCGCCAACCTTCAATTTGCAACATGCTCATCGGTTCATCATTCAAAATGCAAGAATACGGATTATCATTCACCACCAAAATTTGATGTTTTTTGCAAAAAGCAATCAGTTTTTGAAAAAAATCAAGATTGGCACGTCCACCCGTAGGCATGTGTGGATAATTGACAAACATGACTTTGACTTTTTTCAAATTCATTTTATCCAAAGCATCCAAATCAGGCAACCAATGATGCGCTTCCGACAACGCATATTCCATGCAAGTTGCCCCCGCAAGCGTCACCGCAGAACGGTACGTCGGATAACCGGGATTGGGAATCAATGCTTTATCACCCGTTTCAAGATAGGTCATGCAAATATGCATAATCCCCTCTTTGGAACCAATCAAAGGCAAAACCTCTGAATTGGGATTTAACACCACTTTATAAAGCCTCTCGTACCATTGCGCAAACGCGGAACGCAAGGCAGGAATCCCTACATAACTTTGATACGCATGCGTTGTTGGCAAGATAGCGGCGGCGGCTAATGCGTTAATCGTTGCTAAGGAAGGCGGTAAATCAGGACTTCCAATACCCAGATTTACGACTTGCAAACCGCGTCCATTCATTTCCGCGATTTCTTTTAACTTGGTCGAAAAATAATATTCGTTGATATGGTCTAACCGCTTGGCGACTTTCATCTGCTCCTTATTTTAATGGAAATAAAATTGGTTTCTATTCAAAATGAACACCCGTTACATATCTGCCCAACACCCGCAAACCGCGTGTAAAGGGTTTAATGGATTTCATTGCATTTTCATAATCTGCTTGCGTAAAAATTTGAAAATCAATGAAAAATAAATATTCCCAGCGCGTATCAGGCAATGGAACCGATTGAATTTTAGTCAAATTGGCGTTTGCTTGCGCCAACCCACCTAAAATTTGATGAAGGCTGCCCACTCGGTGTTCGGCTGAAAAACAAATAGAAACTTTATCAAAAGGCGCGGAATCGGCATTCGGCAAGTTGTTTAAAACCAAAAAACGCGTATAATTTTGTTTATAGGTTTCAATACTTTCCGCTAAAATGTTTAAATTATATAAATCCGCCGCCAAATAACTGCCAATCGCACCAATCTTTTTTTGCTTTTTCTTAGCAATTTCTTGGGCAACCAAAGCCGTATCGGTGGCTTCCACCAACTTGATATGCGGATATTGTTCAAAAAATTGTACGCATTGTTGCAATGCGATAGGGTGGGAGTGAACCTCTTTTAAATCGGCAAGGGATTGACCGGGCAATGCCATCAAATTTTGTTTGATGCGCAAATAAATTTCACCTGTAATTTGTAAATCATTGTTATACAATAAATTGTAATTTTTCAACAAACTACCTGCAATGGTATTTTCAATTGCCATCAGTCCAGAAGTCGTTTCTTGGGTTTCCACCATGCGCACTACATCTGGAAAATCCTCCGCAGGCACGATTTCAATAGGGCGACTTTGGTAATAATGACGGGCTGCAATTTCATGAAATGCACCATGAACGCCTTGTATGGCAACACGCGGCATTTCGATTTCAGCTTCAGCCAATTGAGAGTCAGATAACATAAATTAAATCAGTTGATAATTAATTAGTTTATAAAACAAAAAAGGAATCCCTTTTGGGGACTCCTTTTTGATGTATCATTGATTCGCTTTGTCAGAATCTTACACATAGGCAGTCCCTTTTACTTTCATCCAAAAGTAAAAATAAAAACGACCAAAAAATGCAGGCGAACAAAACGATTTCATTTCTTTTTTTTTATTTCGTTAATCGAATAGCAAAGGTAGCATGAATTTGGATAATTTTCAAATTATCGTGCTTTTATTTTTTATTTTTTTTAACTTGGATTTTAGGATTATTACTTTACGGGTGATGGATGTACATCCATCACCCGTAAACCCAAGTTTAATGTATTATTTTTTTATGATTTTATCAATGATTTGCAATTCATTATCATGTCGAATGGCAATAAAGTAAATTCCTGATAACCAATCATTTGTGATAATACGCATATTTAAAATCAAAGGCTGACTGTATTTTATCCTGCCTGTAACGTCTAAAATGACGCAGGTTGTATTGGGAGTTATATTTAAAAAATCGATATTCAAAATATCTGTTGTAGGATTGGGGTAGGCTTTCAACCCATATTGGAAACGATTTTCCGCAATACCTACCCGCGTAAACGCACCTGCATTGGCGATGGCAAACGTGGAAAATTGCGTTAAGCCCATTGCGGTAACGGCTTCATTGTTGCGCGTAGCAGGCAATTCGTTCCAACTATTATTGTTATAATGCGCCAATACGACATTTGCAGGTGTAAATGTCGTGTTATTGATATTTAATTTCGACGAATCCATCCCAAAAGTTGCCATTACGTTGCTACCACCTGCCTTTTTTTCGCTGATATGCCATTCTCGATTCATAATAAAATTGCCATTGCCTCTAAATGCAGGCGGATTGGTTACAAGGGTATCAACGCGTGCCGAAAAAGTATCAACAGTACCTGCATTCGTCAATGAAACAGGGTCATAACTGGTTTTGGAAGCTCCAATTGGGAAAATAACCGTCGATGCACCCACATTGGTACGTCGAAGCATCCCCGAACCACTCGTGACCACATGACTCGAACTCGACCCACCTGTAATATAACGAGTGACTTCCACATCCGCACTGTCTAAAAGTAACGAACCATTTGCCAATTCTAAATGATACAAAGACAATGGATTTTTGAGTTTAACGCCATTGGGATTTGCCATTTTTAAAATGCTGCTGGAATCCGTAAAAACAATCCCATTTTGATGCGTAATCAATTGCTCGGAAGTGCCACTCATAGCTAACGTAACATCCGAACCCAGTGTCAAAACGGCTCCATTCGCGACCTGCACATTGCCTTTGACTTGCACACCGCCTGTCAAATTCAATTTCATTTTGCCTGCACCCAATATTAAATTGCCATGAATCGTTAAAACGCCTGAACCTGTCGATGTGCTGGAATAACTCGGGTTTATCAATTCTACATTTCCATAAGTTCGATTGCTGAAAGAAGAACCCGAAACATTGATTTTGTACGTACTTTTCGGACTAAAAGTCGTGACGGATGTATTGGTAGCCCCGAAAGGATTCGACCCACTATTGAAAACATAGGTCGCACCATCCTCAAAAAGCACCGATTGATTCGCAGAAAGCCCCGAACCCAGTCCAAATGGATTCCCTGCCGCGCCAGAACCCATTGTAAAGATGGATTTATTCCTAAAAATAATCGCATTGGCAGACAAGGCTTGCAATCGATGCGGGTTGCTTTGCGCTCCATTCGTCGTGAAATGCAAATGACCCCAAATTTCTGCGGTTGCGCCTGTGGCAAGATTGAGCAAAATGCCTCTGGCAGCATTGAAACTCGTGTCGGCAGATAAAGTAAGACTTGCGGTCGAATCAATGAGCAAATCCGTTCCTGCACCCCCCGTCAACGTGATAACCGTTGTCGTGTCGCCCCAAAATCGGACTTTGGTATTGCCTGCAATGCGCAATTTGACACAAGAAAGCACTGCGGGAATGTTCCGAATCGCTAAAGTGTCTGCGGAGGAAGTGCTGAGTAGGATGGAATCCGCCATATTGGGGATGCGCCCTATACTCCAATTGGAAGCGGTTGTCCAAAGACCACCTGCTGGCGCACCAATCCATCGAACTTGAGCCGAGATGGGACACACCATTATCAGGCTTAGAAACAAGCCGATAAACGTAGGAAAAATGGCTTTCATGTGTTAAAATATTTGGATATAATTATGTTTAATTGTTAACATTGCAAATTTAGTTAACATATAACGTTATATGCAAATGTTTCGCGAAAATAATTATAATTATTTTTGAATTGGGGTAATGCTTTGGACTTTTTTTCTTGAAATTGGTGCTAATCGTACCACTTTGGGTCAAGAAGACCCAAAGTGATGCACCTCCTAAATTCAAACGGTCTATATTTCTGCCCGATAGGACTTGGGCGTTAATCCTGTATTTGCCTTGAAAAAGCGGCTAAAATCGCTGTGATCTTTCTTTCCAATTCGATAAGCAACCTCACTAATGCTTAATGTGGATTGTTTTAACAAGGCTTTTGCTTCCAAAATCAACACTTCCTTCAATAAATCATGTGCCGATTTCCCTGTTGTCGCATGGATGCAACGATTTAAATAATTGTGCGAAACATTCAACAATTTGGCAAAATCAAGCACATTCGGATATTCATAAACATGACGGGTCAAGGCTTCTTTATACTTTTGGGTCAATTGTGCTGCCGTATTATGAACCTGTTTTTCAGGCGGTTGAGCGAATTGTTTGAGTTCCAAAAAGAGCGTCAATAAATAGCCACTGACAATTTCTAAATGGTCTTTATTGCCCACTTTGTAAATATGATTCAACCGTTCAAAAATATTTAACACAATTGGTAAAGCCGTTTCGGGCAATTCTACGACAGGATGTCCTGTATATTGCCAAAAGGAAAATTCGCTCCATAATTCATTTTGAATGAATTTTGTATTAAAAATATTGGGGTCGAAATGACAATAATAACCAGTAATATCTTCGCTCATAATCGTATTGACATGGAGTTGATAGGCAGGTAGAAAAAACAAGGTATTTGCTTTGACAGGATAACCATCCAATCCTTTGTACCAAACCGCAGAACCAGACCGAATCCATACAAAATTATGGACATTCGTTCGATACGGCGGCAAAGGCAATTTAATATGTTGTCGAATAAATTCTAATGTATTGATTTGGAATAGATTATGAAAAGGAGATAAAAACATTTGTTCCCAAAAAGAAGGTTCAAGCACATAATGCTTGAGTTGTTCAGGATTGAGCAAGGTCGCATTGAGTACCTTATCTTTTTTTGACATTTTGATTATGAGTTGATTTGTATTTGGATGACTTGAATCAGGAATGGTGGAATAAGTGGTTAAAATTTAAATAAACGACAACAACGTTTGGAGGGTTTCAAACCCTCCAAACGTTATAAATAATTGAAAATCAATTTTTTAGACCGTATTCTTTGGGGTCGATTTTAGTTTTAACTACTTATTTCGCCATTCCTGATTCAAATTTAAATCGGTGCTGTCAATGCCATCAAGGTTTTACCCATCAAAGCACCCATGTTCGCGCCTTCGGGCAACGGAATCCCTTGCCACTCCATCCGTTCCCAATCCGCCAAGGTATTCGACACATCAACGACTAATTTACACCGTTCATAACGCCGTTTCATATAATTTTCTAACGTTTCGGGCATAGAATCGCCTTTTTGCAACAATTCTACCAACACAATCGCATCTTCTATCGCCAATGCCGCCCCTGACCCTAATTGTGGAATCGTCGCATGTACCGAATCGCCTATCATCACCACCCGATTTTTAAACCAAGGCGCGGGCATCATCAATGTTTCCAAAGGACGATAAATGACCTCTTTCGCATCGGTAATCTGCTCAATAACCGCCGCAACCATCGGCGCAGGGAAGGGTTTTAAATGGTTTTTCAAACGCGGGACTAATTCATTTTCGGGAATGAACGGATTATCTTCGCCTTCCGTCGTCACGACAAACATATACATACTTGTTGCGGTCATTGGAATCAAGCCGACTTTGGCATTTTTCCCAAAAAACATATAACCCGTTTCCAAATTGGCAGGACGTTTAAAGGGATACCGCCAAACCGAAGAATTGATGTATTTCGGTGCATAATCACCAAAAATCAAGGTGCGAACTTTGGATTGAACCCCATCCGCCCCTATCACCAACGTATAATTGCCTTGCGAACCATCCGTAAACGCCACATGAACCGTCGAAGGTTGATTATCAATCGACTCGACGGTCAAACCCATCCTAAAATGGACTCCTGCGGCAACGGCTGCTTCGTATAAAACATCATGTAAAATCTTCCGAGAAATGCCATTATGGGATGGAAATCGACCCATCGGCGGCGTACCCGTTTCGCCAAATTGAAAACCTGTTGCCGTACACATCTTGACTTTGCCATAAGGCGAACCGCGTCTCATGGCTTCATCGGCAACACCGAGTGCATCCAAAGCGCGTAAAGCATTGGCTTGTTGAATAATGCCGACTCCATAAACATCAAATATGGGTCTAATTTCAACAATTTCAGCCTCAAAACCTGCTTTTCGGAGCGCAATGCCTGCGGATAAACCACCAATACCGCCTCCAACAATTAGAAATTTTTTCATGTTCAATAAATTTTTTAAAACTTATAAAATCGCTACGGCTCGCGTCCAACCCGCACTCGCGCCTTTGATTTTAGCAGGAAAGCAAGCCACTTTGAACCCAAACGGTGGTAATTGATCCAAATTCGCCAATTTTTCAATTTGACAATATTCTTTTTCAATGCCGACATAATGCGCTTGCCAAATCACGCCATCACGCGGATTGCTTTTATAATCCGCCACTTGCAAATGCAATGGAATATCCCAACCCCATCCATCCGTTCCCATGACTTTGATGCCTTGGTCAATCAGCCAATGGGTTGCAGCAGCCGACGAACCAACATGAATTTTGACATAATCAGGATGATGCAAGCGTTTATCTGCGTCGCAACGAATCAAAACAATGTCATAAGGTTTCAATGTATAGTTGATGGCTGCCAATTTTTCCATTAAATCAGCAGGTTCAAACATATAACCATCGGGTTTATCCGTGAAATCCAACACTACGCCGTCTCTGAAAAACCAATCTAAAGGCATTTCATCAATCGTCCTCGAAGGTTTTCCAGCACAAGTCGGATAATAATGATACGGTGCATCGACATGAGTGCCGCAATGACTGGTAACGGTCAAAAATTCGCCTGCGGGTCCATTTCCATTGATAAAAACTTTGTCAGAAATGCCTTGAAACAACGTACCACCCATTTTTTTAGCCCCTTCCTTATGGTCTTCATAGACGATTTTGGTTGGCAATGGTTCTTTAATGGCTTCCGAAATCGTTACCGATAAATCTATAATACGCATCTTGAGTTTTTTTATGGTAATTAAAATTTCAATATAAAATGTTGAACAACAGGTGGTTGTGCAAAATAACTGCCGATAAAACCGCGCCATTGTACAAATAACGCCGATTCCCGAAAACCAATCGTATGGTCTTCCAAGGTTTCCCACCGAATCAGCAATACATATCGATTCGGCATTTCAACACAATGTTGAAATTGATGTTCGATATAACCTTTTGCTTGTCGCAAAACGACTTGCGCTTTTTCGAGTTGTTGCTCAAATTCACCGTTTTTGCCTACGTGAATATCAATTGTTGCAATTTCTAAAATCATATAATCGTATTTTTTAAAATGCCAATGCCTTCAATTTCCAATTCGACTACATCCCCCGGTTCTAACGGGCGGTGTATCGCAAAATTATTTTCAACCAAACTACCCCAACCAACCGTTCCAGACCCCAAAATATCTCCCGGCATCAGATGAACATCGTTTTCAGAGGCGCGTTCAATCATTTGACCAAACGTATAATGAACCGTGTTATAATTGCCATCGCAAATGGTTGTGCCGTTGATTCTCGACAACATACGCACATTCAACCGATTATCAGGCTGCATATATTGCTGCATTTCATCACTCGTAACAATGCACGGACCAATCGAATTGGCAAAATCTTTGCCTTTGTGCGGACCCAAAGGTGCTTTCATTTCGCGGGATTGAATGGCGCGAGCCGTAAAATCATTAAAAACCGTATAGCCAAAAATGTAACTTTGAGCAGCTGCCGTTTTGATATTTTTACCTTTTTTGCCAATGATACACGCCATTTCCAGTTCCAAATCCATGCGCGTTTCCGTTGCAGGACGTTTGATAGCATCGTTCGGTCCGCAAATCGCTTGATGATTCGTAAAATAAAAAATCGGCATTTGATACCATTCAGGCGCAATCGCATGTCCAAACGATTTAGAAGCATTTAACATATGTCGCTCAAAGCCAATGTAATCCCGAAAACTACGCGGATTCGGCAACGGTGCTAATAATTGGACGGCAGAAAGCTCATAATGCGTTGTCGGCGTACCTAAATCATGGATAATTTTGAAATATTTTTCATGATTATCAATAAACGCAAGCATGGTAGCGGGCAAACGCTTATCCGCAAGTTTCATATCCACCACTTGATTCCCAACAATCCAGCCTATCCGTATTTTGTTCTTAGGATTTTTAAATGTAATTAATTTCATTTTTTCAAATTATAATTTATTGAAAATCTTTGACTTATTTTAACAATCGCCCACCATCCACAGGGATAATGCTGCCTGTGGTAAACGTTAAAATGGTTGCTAATGCCCATACGACATTGGCAACATCGTCGGCTGTTGCCAAACGCGCTAACGGCGTATAATCCAATTGCGTTTGTAAATAAGCAGGGTCTATATTTTGGGTATATTCGCCCAAAACCCAACCAGGTGATACCGATACGACTCGAATCGTGGGAGCTAAAGCGCGTGCCAAAGAACGCGTCATACTATCTATCGCCGCTTTCGACGCGCAATAAGCCACATTACTACCAATCCCCGAAATCGCCGCCACAGAGGAGATATTGATGATGATGGGGTTTGTACCTTTTTCCAACAACGTCCGCATCGCTCGTATCATGGCAAAACTGCCGCGTACATTGGTTTGAAAAATTTTATCAATCCATTCATCAGACAAACCGTCTAAATCATCGTGCTTGACGGGCGTAGTAATACCTGCATTATTGACCAAAATATCTAATTTGCCATAATTTTCAATAACAAATTGTTTCAATAAAGCTAATTGTGCAGCATCTGTATTGGGCGCGTGAAAAAGGCTATGTCCTTCGCCCACGAGTTCAGATAATAATTGGGCAGCTTTTGGTGCATTAGAATGGTAGGTTATCACAATGGAATACCCATTTTTCGCTAATTTTTTACAAATCGCCGAACCAATGCCACCTGCACCGCCTGTTATTAAAGCTACTTTTACAGGAATTTCCATCATTAAACTTGCATTTATTGGATTCTTTGGATTTTATGATACGATTTTGGATACAATATCCATTGTATCCAAAAAACACGAAGTTTAAATTGCCGAATATTTTCTTACCCGCAAATCTGCTTGTGCTTGGTGCGCCGCAAAATTTTCTATCGCGCACAATCTTGAACAATATTCGCCAATCAACTTACTCGCTTCTGGCGTTCTCACTTCTTGATACGTACACGTTTTCAAAAATTTTCCAACCCATAATCCTCCTGTATAACGAGCCGCTTCTTTCGTCGGCAACGTGTGGTTGGTACCAATAACCTTGTCACCATAAGCCACATTCGTCTTATCGCCCAAGAACAAAGCTCCATAATTCGTCATCTTTTCCCAGAAATAACGCGGATTTTCCGTCATCACTTGCACATGTTCGCTGGCAATCCTGTCCGCTTCCGAAACCATTTCATCCACTGTATCCACCAAAATCACTTGTCCATAATCCCGCCATGCGACACTTGCAACATCCGCAGTCGGCAAAATAGCCAATTGCCGTTCGATTTCGGCATCGATTTCTGCAACAATTTTGCGACTGGTTGTCAATAAAATTGCGGGCGAAGTGGGTCCATGTTCTGCTTGTCCCAATAAATCGGTCGCAGAGGTTTCGGCATCGGTGGTATCATCCGCAATAATCAACGTTTCCGTCGGACCTGCAAATAAATCAATCCCCACTTTGCCATACAATTGTCGTTTTGCTTCCGCAACATATGCATTACCAGGACCCACCAACATATCTACGCCTTGAACCGTCTCCGTCCCCAATGCCATCATCGCAACGGCTTGAACGCCGCCCAACAAATAAATCTCATCCGCACCTGCCAAAAACATTGCAGCAACAGTTGCAGCAGGAATAGCTCCATTAATCGGCGGTGTACACGCAATAACGCGCTTCACACCCGCCACTTTTGCCGTCAAAACACTCATATGCGCCGACGCAACCATCGGATAACGACCCCCCGGAATGTAACAACCAACCGAATTAACAGGGATATTTTTATGTCCCAAAATCACCCCTGGAAGCGTTTCGACTTCCACATCTTGAATCGCATTGCGCTGAATCTGCGCAAAATTGCGAATCTGCGTTTGCGCAAATCGAATATCATCCATGACTTGTTGCGGCACGCCTGCGACAATTTCGGCGATTTCGACCGCACTTAGTTTAAAACTTTTTGGAGACCAATGGTCTAATTTTTCAGAATAAGCCCGAATTGCCGCATCGCCTTGTGCGCCAATATTTTCCAACATACTTTCTACGGTTGCTCGTACTTGGGCATCCGCCGCCTTACTCTCGGAATACGTAATCCCTTTTTTAATTTGCCTTATCATATGCGCTTAAATTTTGTTTGCAAGCCAATCAAATAATGGATTGATTTTATTAAAATTATCAATATGACAGTGCGATGAACCTGTACTTGTTGTAGGCACAATGTTCATTGCTTTTTCGCACGTCAATGCGTCATACAATTTATAAGCATTTTCGACAAAATTCTGTTTATCATCTGCTCCGTGTGAAATGTAAGTAGGACATTGAATTTTAGAAGCAACGCCCTCTAAAGTAAAGTCTTTCAATTTGTTACGCGCTTCTGTCATGCTCGTCGAACCTGTAATGTGCATAATAATGGTCGCTAATGGATGATTATCAGGGCGATTTTTCCAAATATCGTAATAGCTCCAAACCGCACCCCAAATGCAACAAACTTTAAACCGATGTTCAAAAGCGGCTGCCCGCGCTGCCATGTAACCGCCCATTGAAACCGCAATGATGCCAATCCGATTTTTATCCACAGGCAAATGGGCTACTGCCCAATCAAACGCAACCGTTGCAGGTACTTCGTAATCATGCCGCGTCAAAATATTGCGGAGGCGCAAAGACGCACCTTGACCCGGACCGTCCAACATCAACAACGAAATGCCTCTTTCTTCCAATTTCTGCCAAGGTCCAAAATACAATTCTTCTGCCGTCGAATCCAACCCACCAAACATAATCATTAATGGCTGATTCGCACCTGCATTGGCAGGTTTCAAATAATAACCAGTGATTTCGGAATCTTCAAACGGGATTCGGACCAATTGTGGTGGATTCGGTAACAGGGCTGCCCCTTTCTGAAAACATTCCGTCGCCCGTAGATAACCGGGTATTTTACGCGAATCGGTTGGTTTGATGAAAAATTCAGCCGTTCTAAAATAATTGGATGCCCGCAAATAGGCTTGTCGAGCCGTCACCAAATGTCCTGCGGACATAGCGGTTTCAGCTACTTCAAGCGTTTGGTCTGCCGCAAAACGCCAACCATCATGGAAACTTTCAAAATTGCCCGCTTGGATACGACTCGCTGCTTCGATACATTCGTTAAATTCTCCGCCGCCAAAATGACTTTGCGTCAAAACGCGATTCAATTGGTACGAAAACATATAATGCTCAGGATAAAAATGCCACATGTTGCTATTTCAAATTTGAAATTTTAATTAAAAATACGTTTATCAACCGTTTGGAGGGTTTCAAACCCTCCAAACATTGTTGTAATATATACTTTGACATATAATGCTCAGGATAAAAATGCCACATGTTGCTATTTCAAATTTGAAATTTTAATTAAAAATACGTTTATCAACCGTTTGGAGGGTTTCAAACCCTCCAAACATTGTTGTAATATATACTTTGTCATTATATGATTTAATGCTTATGAGACCCATGCTCTTTTTTGAGGGAGCCATCTGCACTTGCCCAAGGAGTCACATTGCCCCAAGCATCATTGGGATTATCTTTCAAATAATGGACATCGGGTCCATGGTCAGGCGCGAAAATCAAACGCGCACCTGCATAAAATTCAAATCGATTCCCACCCGGTTCATCCACATAAATGAAAAAACCTTCGTCAGCTTTATGGCGCGTTGGTCCGCCCATCGCCAATTTATAACCATTTTCAATCACCCAATCACACGCCAAAAGCACTTCTTCCCGACTATCAAAGTTAAAAGCAACATGATTTAAAACAGGGTCATCTTTCTTAATATGTGGGTCTGTAAAAATGGCAATGTCATGGGACAAATTGCCTGTCGTAAACAATCCACCCACAGGCGGTAAAGCATCCGTAATCCGCACTTCATCAGGGTTTTTCAAGCCTAAACCACACCAAAACGCTTTTTCAGCAGGATATTGAGCCGTATTATACGTGATATGGTCGAATCGACGCGGACAAATCCCGCGCCTGCGATTGCTTGCGTAACGGTCTGTAAAAACACTTTTGCGTGCGCCTTGCTCTTTTAACCAAACCACATCCCAAAAGATTTCATGCACATGCCCATTCGGAGATTTAAAACGATAGGCTTTACCATGTCCTTTATCGCCTTCAACCCAGCCGATACCTGCCCCCGTTTTTTCCAAATACACAACCGCATCTGCCAATGCTTCATCGCTGTCCGCACGCCAACCCAAATGTCCCCAACCCGGTTTATCCGATTGTGTCAATTTAAGCGTGTGGTGAAAATAATCGCCCCAAGCGCGCAGATAGACCGAGTTTTCATCTCTATCGGTCACGTCCAAACCCACAATATCTGTGAAAAATTGCACCGATTTTTCTAAAACGGGTGTTAAAACTTCAATATGAGCTAATTGCGAAAAATAATGAGGATTTTTTGCCATCTCTATTTTGGATTTTTATTCGTAACGTTTAATTACGAACTTAAAATTATTGATAATCAAATTATTATGCAAACGAGTCGCCCATAAAAATACACTCAGGGCGTTGCAAATCTTGCCCCATAAAACCAATTTGGTCTCGGTTTACTTGCCAATTTTTTAACGGATTGGGTAATTTATGCTGAATGAACATATTGCGACGGTTACTAAAATTTTGCCTTAAAGAATTATTTTAAAATAAAAAAAATGGTTATTGCCCCTAAATTCATTATAAAGTGTTGCAATAAGGTTGATTTTAAATACAAAAATATAGGATGGAAGCCCTTTATTGTTAGGCAACAATTAGGAATTACTATGCAAAATTCACACTATATTAAAAATCGGTTGTAATAAAAAGACCATTTGATACAATTGTGATCAATTGGAACGCGGATGACGCGTTCCAATTGATACCCGATTATCGTTGTTTAGCAACAATGAATCGATGTAATAACGTCCTCAAACCTGCGCCTTCGGTCATCAACAAATAAATGCCATCCGTAAAATTGGCTACATCTAACTTGATTTGGCGATTTTCAAACCGTTCTTCTGGCATTTCCCAGACCATTTTGCCAAACGCATTGTAAATCCGTAACGCGCCCTTTCCGCCCCCATAAGCATTTAAATCAATGGTTAATTCTTCACTCACAGGATTGGGATACAATCGAATTTGGTCTTTGAAAACCGAATAAGCGGCATTTTGGGTCGCACCACCTGTCATAATAATGGTGTAATCTTCCATTTCCCCAGAATCAACCGTAGCACAATAACCACCGGGTGCTTCCTGTTGACGCATCACAATACGCATCCGATACGGAACGCCCGAAATTAAATTCGACGGCATATACATATACGTATTGACTAAACCTTTGCCTTGTGACGACCAAATGTTTTCAGCCAATGTAAAATGTCCATCCCTATCGTAATCCATCCATACTTTCCAAAAAACATCGGTCGGCTGTGTCGCAAAACTCGGTTTTAATGCCAATTCAACCGCTTGACTTTTAGGAATTTTGAAGGATTTATGAATAAAATTACCATAACCTTCTCGTTCAGAAGTATAAGTTGCATCCCCAAAACGCACACTTGAAATCCATACGTTATGGGTTAGACCGCCTGCGGTACAGTAATTGCTCTGATTTGAAGACCCTAATGAAGCGGGTGGGGTAGCATTCGCATTTACAGTCATAGTATTTTCATCTGTAATGCTCATGGTATAATCTTCCACTTCTCCATTCTCATAAACATCACATGGATTTGGGAAAAATTCGCGCTGCATAGCAACTCGTAATCGGGTATTTCCTAAGGGTGCATTCGCAGGAATGGGGATTTCGATGCGCATTTTATCGCTTCCTATATGATGAACAACCGTTTCACCTGCATCCCAAAAATCATTATCTTGATTAAAATCAATCCAAACGCGCCAATGCAATGGGTAAGATAACCAAGCATATCCAGGTGTAAGTTGTAAAACAGTCGTTTTGCCCCGTTGAACGCGCATGATTTTATCCGTAAAATTGCCATAACCTTCTTTGAAACTATTATGACTAAAGGTTTCATTTTCAACCTTTTCTATCCAATTATGCCAAGGTTTGGTGCCTTTGTTTTCACAATAATTTTGGGTGAGCGGATTCCCACTGCCATTATTTCCTGAAACCGTAACATGTACATAATCGGTTGCAATATAGGTTTTTCCATTACTCAAACGAGTATCTGTGGCAGAAAAACGCAATGTGTACGCGCCCGCAGCACTGAAATTAACTTGTGTATTCCGATTGGAAGCATCTGAAAAATGGACTGTACCCGCGCCACTGACTTTTTCCCATTGTACCGACAAGGCGTTATCAGGCAAACCATTGAGTTCTGTTAAACCCGTTAACGCAATCGATTGACCCACTTGGGTTGTTTTATCAGCACCCGCATCTGCATAATGGGCTAAGGTGGTTTGAAGCGGTGGAATAATCATGGACGGAAAGTATTTTCTAAAAAAGGCAAAACGCCCTGTCCAATATTCTTCTGGATGCTCATGCCCCAATTGTGGCGCGTGCAGAACAAGGCTTTTTTGCCGTAATTGGGCAATCGCCGCGAAAGAAGTTGCCGCAGGAGTCACCTCATCTTGGTAGCCAACGATGGCAAAAGTAGCTCCTTGAAATCTTTTGGCAAAATAAACCGCATCATAATATTTGGCAGCAAGGGCTGTTTGAGTTTCAGTGTTAAAAATGCGTCCTTGATTTAAATAATAGGGAAAACCACTGGCTTTGCCGATTTTAAAAGCGGAATGTTCGCAGAGTGCAGGATTACTAATGGCAATTAATTTAATGCGTTCATCCAATCCTGCGGCACAGAGTGCCAATCCGCCACCTTGACTTGTGCCGACAATCCCAATATCGGTTTTATTAAAATCTGGGCGCGTTTGCAAGTAATTAATCGTTTGAATAATGCCAAGCAATGCATATCGATAGTAAAAACCTGATTTATCAGTAATAATATTGGGTTTGTATGAATTGGGGTCTTGCAATTCGGGGTCGATATTATGGACGCTCAAACTAACCGAAATGGCTTTACCTTGTTGCGGAATCATTTCATCAGGCGAACAAACGCCTGCAACATCGCCATAAGAAGGTAAGGAGATTATCGCGGGAAAAGTGCCTACTTCATCGGGAACGCTGATATATCCATAAACCCTGCGCCCTTCAATATTGCCCAAACTTAATTTATACGTTTTAAACCCATAACCTTGTCTGTAAAAGCGGATTTCTGGATTTATGGGGACATTCTGAATTAAGTTTTTTTGACTTGCCCAGAAAGCATCAAAATCGGCGGGTTCTGATTCGGCAGGAACGATATTCATAGGCGAAAACGCAGTTGAGGCAGTACGAGTCACTCCATTTTGGGTTACCGAACAAAAAACAACTCCTGCTTCATTCGCTTGATAGGGTAGGAAGGCAGGTTGACCTGCGTTGAGTGGGCGACTGCCTGTTAGGATAGGGAGGGTTTTAGAATCATAGTAAATTTTGTACGTTGCATTTCCAGAGACCGTACTGGATACAATGAAATTTGCCGTATTGCCGACTTGATAAGTTGCAGTAGGTTTATCTGTGGTCACATTGAGTTGTGCCTGTGCAGATGGTAGGCAATATCCTAATCCTACTGAAAAAGCAATTGAAAAAAAATAGCGATGCAATACCCTTGCAAGCATGGTGTTCATAGATGTTTTTTTGATATTAAAACAAGATTATTTTTAATGATTAGAATCCATCGGTTTACAGTCAAAAAAGTGGTATCGCTTTAAATTATGGGTGCAAAAATACTTTATTCACCTTAATAAAGTATGACTTTGATTTTAATTTCAAAGATATTTTTATTTGAAATGTCTCTAAAATTGGGTTCGGTAAATTCAATAATGTTTTAAATTATTTAAATCTTAAATTTAATTTATCGATAAATTAAATTTAAGATTTAAATAATTTAAAACATTGATTATTAATAGTTTTTACCTATAAAGCATCTATTTAGTATCTTTATTTTACCTATAAATTATCGATAATTTATAGGTAAAATAAAGATACTAAATAGATGCTTTATAGGTAAAATTGTTTTAAATTTTTATTAATAAATTACTAATAAACTATCGATACTTTATCAATAATAAAATATTTTTCGTTTTATACACATAGTATGATTGTGGATGTACTCCATAATCATACTATGTGCTATTTAACATAAGATTCATTATAGGAAAAATAAAAAGCGCATTGATTGTCAATTTGTTACAATCATTTGTGTCAAAAACAGAATTTTATCTATAAAAAGTAGTTATTTTTACAGACAAAACAACAATTTTATTGCCCACGCAACTGGTTTTATTATATTGCGCGGGTTTTTTAGGAACAAAATAGGTACAAACTTTTGTTTGCAACGGTGCAAAGATACAAGATAGGAACAAAAAATGTAGGAATTAGAGCGTTTTGATATGCGTAAAGCATTGATTTAGTGACACTTAAAAATCGTTATTCGCTTTGTATATTTCAATCGGATAGCTCATCTGTATTTCGACTAATTTAGGCAATTTCACATCATTAATGCACTCCTTGAAAGCTCGAACTTTGCATTTTTGACAAATTTCAGCATCCAATAATTTATAAATCGCTGCAATCGCATCCGTTTTTGAAACATAAAAGCATTCTTTCCCAATCATCGGTACAAAATCGCCATCTCGTAAAACATCCTGAGCAATGATTTTCAAACCTGCAATATACATCGCGCCGTCGCGTTCTCGCCATGCTTTTGCCTCATGTACTAACCATTCTGCCCCATCTAAATCAATATAATTGATGCCATTTGCCAAAATTAAGAGATATTTTTCATCGGATTCGGCACGAACTTGTTGTACAAAGGTCGAAATATGTTCCATCGCACCAAAAAAAAGAGCCCCATCAATGCGAATAATTTTCAATTGTGGACATTCCCTTAAATGGTCTTTTCGTTCAATATTGGTTAATTGACGGCGCGGGTGGTCAAAATCGGGAGCCATGACTGCAATATGCGGCTTAGAAACTTCCCGAATGTAAAAAAATAACGATAAAATCACGCCTGCATAAATCGCTAATTCCAATTCTGAAAATAAAGCGGCTACGACTGTTGCAAAGAAAATAATGATTTCTCGTTTACTTGCTTTTTGAATTTCTTTAATATGATGAAAATCTATCAGCCGCCAACCGACTAAAATAATCAAACTCGCCATCGCAGGAATCGGTAAATAAGCTGCAACAGGTGCAAAAAACAAGACAAATACGGTCAAAATGAGCGCGGCAAACACCGCTGATAAAGGCGTTTGCGCTCCCGAATCGTAATTGACACCCGACCGAGCAAAAGAACCCGTCCCTGCATAACACGAAAAAAGCGAACCAACGATATTCGATAAGCCCTGTCCTATAAATTCTTGATTGCCATCAATGCGCTGCCCTGATTTCAATGCAATTGAGCGTGCAATCGCCGTCGCTTCTATCAAACCTAACAAGGCAATTGCAAAAGCATTGGGCATTAGTTTACGAATATTTTCAATATTCAAACTTGGAATGCCGAATGAAGGCAACTCCGAAGGCAACGCACCCACGAATTTGATGCCATGTACGTCCCCATTTGAAACCATCAAGGCGGCTGCGACAGTGCCAACCACCATTCCAATAAACAAATTGGGTGCTTTGGGATAATATTTTTTGGATAATAAACCAATTATCAATGTTATCAACGCGATGGATAACACATAGAAGTTTGTGGATTCTATGTGATTAAAGAGTTCTTTGCAGGTGCTGCGGAACGAAAGCCCTTGCTTGACGGGGATTCCTAATATATTTTTCAATTGTCCTGTAATAATTAGAATGGCGGCACTTGCCGTAAAACCAATCACTACGGTATGAGACACAAAATTTATAAGCATTCCTAAGCGTCCTAAACCAAATAATAATTGCATAACGCCCGCCATAAAAGTCATGACAAATGCCATTTCAATATAAACGGCTGTATTCGGTTCTGCAAATCGGCTTAATGCTGCAAAAATAACCAATGAAACCGCCGTCGTCGGACCCGAAATCAAGTGCCGAGACGAACCAAACAAAGCGGCTATAATCGGAGTCACTATCGCCGTATATAAACCTGTGAGAACAGGCAAACCTGCAATGATGGAAAAGGCAACAGCTTGTGGAACCACAATCACTGCACCCATCAATCCTGCATAAAAATCGGCTTTTAACGTGTTTCGATTCACCTCTTTTCCCCAACTTAGAAATGGAAATATCATTTCTAAGGAAATGTTTTTTTCATTTAAATAATTAAAAATCAGCGTTTTAGATATTTGATAATTAAAAGGCATAATTGGGTTATGGATACGTTTAAAATATGTTTGAATGATTTTGATTCCGTTAAAAAGAGCATCCATAGTGCGAAAAATTTGATTTTTCACACTATGGATGCTCTTTTTCGACAAATTTTAAGGCTTGATGTAATAGGGACTTGTTAAGAGGTTTTTCGTCATCCCCATTTTATATGTAACAAAAATTAAAATATTTATTTAATTCAAAATCAATTATTAAGGCAATAATTTTAAACAATCAATTTTAGGCAAATGGTTCGCAAGTAATTTCCAATCATCCCCATCATTTTCGGAAATAAAAACATGACCTGTCGTCGTTCCAAAAACCAACGTTTGTCCACAACGGTCGAAAGCATGTCGAAATACAATATCAAAACAGTTTTTTTGAGGCAATCCTTTTTGTAAGGTTGTCCAAGTTTTGCCGCCATCCTCTGTTCGGCGAACACTCAACGATAAGTTGTGCGCAACACGCACCTCATCGCTGACCGCAGGAATCACCCAAGCGCGCAATGGATTTTCATGGTCAATCGCCAATGCGAAGCCATAATAAATGCCTTGTTCTACATCACTCACATCTTCCCAAAATAACCCGCCATCCGTTGAACGATAAACGCCACAATGATTTTGTTGCCACAAAACAGTCGGATTTGATTTACAAAGCAACAATAAATGAGGGTCATGTCCTGCTTCGGCGGTCGGATTCGGCAGATAAGTGGCTTTTAAACCAACATTTCGCGCCTCCCAAGTCGCGCCTCCGTTTTTAGTTTCAAACACACCGCCGCAACTTACCGCAACGTAAATATGTTGTTTATCTTGTGGATGCACCACAATCGAATGAATGAAAGGTTCATCTTTACCCGCCCCAAACCACATCTGCGCTCGGGTGGGATGTTGCCATAAACTTTTAACCAATTGAAAATCACCCTTTTGGGTTCCATAAAACAACCCACCCGGTTCGGTTCCCATGAGGTATTGGTCTGCGCCTATTTGTTCCATGCACCAAATCGCTTTGAGCGATGCAGGTTTTCCATTCTGCAAAAGTGCCTCAACAGGGTATTTAGGCGCGGAAATCGGTTGCCAAGTTTTGCCAAAATCATTGGAACGATGTAATTTTTGTCCCCAATGACGATGCGGAAGCCCTGCAAACCAAGTATCGCTATACGAGTTCGCATAAATCATCGAAACGGGCATGCCCAAAAAGCAAATAGGGGCGCAATGCCAACTATGTTGCCGTTTCTCATAAACCAATAAACCTTTGGATGTTCCCAGTAGGAGTTTCAAAATGCTGTTTTTTCTATGTTTTTGGAAAATAAAGGAACCCATCATTGGATAAATTGGAACACGGATAACGCGGATTGTACTGATTTTCACGGATTTTTTTTGAATCTTTGCTCCAAATCTGTGAAAAATTCAAAAGAAATCCGCGCTCATCCACCCAATCTGCGTCATCCGCGTTCCAATTGCTCCAATTTTATCTATTAACAACCATTTTGCTGGTTATCACACTATTTTCTCTCGCAAGGCTGTAAAAATAGAGACCACTTTGCAAGTATTCCGCTTGGAATGGGATGTTGTTTTCGCCAATCTCCAAAGTCACAGGTTTTTCATAGACTTTTCGCCCAAGCGAATTATGCACAGAAAATTGATAAGTGCCTCCTGTCAAAGCCGTGATTTGAATATTCGTACTCCCTGTAAATGGGTTCGGTACGTTTTTCATTGCCACAATTCTATCGGACAACTCCCCTACCCCACTCGTGCATTCCGTAGAACCTGCTGCCACTAATTTCAAATCATACTTGCCCGGAAAGGCAGTACCGGGAATCGACAAATCGTATCCCGTTGAAAAAAGGAAATTATACGCCTTTCCAACAATGCTTAATGGATAAAGACGCGGCGGATTCGCGGCGGTGGGCGTTCCTTTGATGGCAACACAACCCAATGAATTTTTCTTGAATACACAATTCGCTGGAAAACAAGCGTATGTAAGTCCTGCGGGTAATCCTGTTACGCCACTTCCTGCATTCAATTTAATACTATCAATCGGTAGTGGTGTTGCAGAACCTAAGAAATTGACAACAATCGTGTCTTTCAAACGAATCGTAAAGGTAAAATCGAATGCTTTACCGATACAGGCTACTTTTTTAATCCCGCCTGTGGGAAATAAAAGAGAATCATAGGGCCAAGGCTGAACGGCAGAGGGCGAATCAATGAAACTCGCTATCGGTGTACAAGCCTGTTGTCCCGAAGCAACATTCAACGCGCCTAAAATCGCCATCAGTGATAAGATTTTTCTCATAATTGGGTCATTTTTTGAATTTAAAAAATAATTTTTCACAGATTGGGCGCAATTTCTAAAAAATTATTGTCATTTTGCGCCTTCTAATGACCTATTTTTATGTCATTTTTTTGTCAAAATTCATTTTAGATTAAAACAAACCAATTACATCTATTTCAATGGCAAAAAACATACTATTCATCGCTGTTTGGCTCTTGACCACAGGATGTATTTTCGCGCAAAAAGTATTTATCAGTGGTATCGTCTCGGACGAAAAAACCAAAGAACCATTGATTGCCGCAATGGTTCACATTGGCAGTCAAAAAATTTTGACCGATGAATTGGGTAAATATCAGGTAGCATTGGAAAATGCAGGTAGTTATCCGATTGTGATTTCGTTTGTGGGTTATAATGTGTATCAAACCCAACAAGTTTTTGAAGTGGGCAATCAAATTCTAAATATTGCTTTGCGCGAAAGCAATAATATTTTGAATACGACGACCGTTACCGCAGGAAAATTTGAAAAACCACTCAGTGAAGTGACCGTTTCGTTAGATGTTATCAAAACGACCTTGTTGGAAAATGCCAATACCAAAAAGGTTGATGATGTTTTACAAAAGGTTCCGGGCGTGCAAATCATTGACGGTCAAGCAAATGTGCGCGGCGGGTCAGGCTATTCGTATGGCGCGGGCAGTCGCGTCTTATTGTTGATGGATGATATTCCGATGTTACAATCCGATGCGGGTTTTCCGAATTGGAAAGACATTCCTGTGGAGAATATCGAACAAATTGAAATTGTTAAAGGCGCGGCTTCGGCATTATATGGTTCTGCGGCGATGAATGGGATTATCAATGTGCGTACTGGTTTTGCGCGAGCAGAACCCGAAACCCATATTGCTTCTTTTTATACTTATTACGCGCCGCCCAAAGACCCTGCGAAAAAATGGTGGTCGAATGCCCCTTATGATGCAGGTGGAAGCGTTTTGCACAAACAAAAATTGGGTCAATCGGATGTTGTTGCAAGTGTTTATTATTTCAATCAATCCAGTTTTTTGAAAGACAATTATGAAAAATATGGGCGCGCAACGCTCAATTATCGGTATCGCATCAATGATAAATTATCAGTGGGCGTGAATAGCAATTTTAATAAAGGGGCTAATAATAATTTTTTCTATTGGAAAAATGGAACGACAGATGCGTATGTGGGCGCGAGTGGAACGTATAGTGATTCTAAAAAAACGCGTTATAATATTGACCCGTATTTGCATTATCTTGATAATCAAGGTAATAAACATAAAATATTAATGCGTTATTACAATGTCAATAACAATATTAGCGGCGCGGATAAGCAAAATGCCTCTCAATTGTATTATGGCGAATACCAATTTCAACGGAAATTTGAAAATTTAAACTTGGTAACAACGGGTGGCTTGGTTGGTATGGCAACAAATGTGCAAGCAAAACTCTATGGAGATGCGACTTATACATCTAACAATGCGGCTGCATATGTACAATTGGATAAAAAATGGTTTGACCGATTGAATGTCTCTGTGGGTTTTAGATATGAGCGCAATACGCAATCCAGTCCAGAAATCATTCCAATTACGGCAACGATTAAAGATACGGTTGTAGGCGGCAAGGTCAAAGATGCGCAACCTGTTTTTAGAATTGGGGCGAATTACAAAGTAGCGGAATACACGTATTTGCGTGCCAGTTGGGGACAAGGTTATCGGTATCCGACCGTTGCAGAAAAATTTATCAATACCAATGCGGGGTTTCCGATTATTCCCAATCCGAAATTGACTCCTGAAACAGGTTGGTCTGCGGAATTGGGCGTTAAACAAGGATTCAAAATCGCTGATTTTCAAGGATTTATAGATGTCGTAGCTTTCCAATCTGAGTATGATAATATGATGGAATTTGGGTTGAGTCCCTTAGGCGTTTTTGCCTTTCAAGCGAAAAATGTGGGTGGAACGGTTATCAAAGGCATCGAAGCGAGCGTAACGGGACAAGGCAAAATAGAGGAAGTCAATATTGCGATTCTGTCGGGTTACACGTATATTAATCCTCAATTTAAAACGTTTTCAAGGGCTTTGACAGGTTCATCTGATACGACAAACGTTTTAAAATATCGTTTTAAACATAATTTTAAAACAGATGTGGAGGCAACTTGGGGCAAATTTTCACTTGGAACCTCTGTGAATTATAACAGCAATATGGATGCGATTGATGCGATTTTTGAATTATTCATTCAAGGTTTGAAAACCTATCGGCAACAAAATAACAAAGGTTTTACGGTTTTAGACCTCCGTTTAGCTTATCGCCCGACGGAAAAATCCAAAATTAGTTTGTTATGCAACAATCTTTTGAATGAAGAATACATGTATCGACCTGCTTTATTGGAAGCACCGAGAAATATTGGAGTGCGATTGGATTATAAATTCTAATCCAAATGGTATGATTATTTGAAGTTAAAGTTAAAGAATCGACAAAAAATATTGGCTAAAATATTGACTTTCAATGTGGTATAACGTTTGGATGGTTTAAAACCCTCCAAACGTTGTCATCAATTATTTAACATTAATCACTTCATTATAATATTTGAATACCTCTGTAAAGTCTTTCAAGGGGCAAAGGACAGGATTGCACGCTATATAACACTGCAATTGCATCATTCCCAATATAATCATTGGGCAACCATGCACCTGTATCCTGTTTTGTCCAAACAACCACATGATAACGGTCTTGATACCATTTTTTTAATTAAAAATGAGCAGAATGTGCTTATTTTTATCAAAAATCATTTTTATGAAAAAAATTAAAGTCGTCGCTTTTGATGCAGATGATACATTATGGGTCAATGAACCTTATTTTCGGGAAACGGAAATCAAATTTTGCCAATTATTGGAAGCTTTTTTACCTGCGTCGGAAGTAGAAAAACAATTATTAAAAATTGAAATTCAAAATCTGCCGATGTATGGATATGGCATTAAAGGTTTCATGTTGAGCATGGTAGAAACAGCGTTAAAAGTTTCCAATCATCAAATTAGCATTAAAACAATCGAACAAATATTAGAATATGGAAAAGAAATGTTGGAAAAGCCAATTGATTTACTGGATGGCGTTAACGACGTTTTAAAGAATTTGAAAAAAGAGTATCGTTTGGTTGTGGCAACCAAAGGTGATTTGCTTGACCAAGAACGCAAATTGCAAAAATCGGGTTTAGCATCCTATTTTCACCATATTGAAATTATGTCAGAAAAGCGAGAGGCTGATTATTCAAAATTGATAAAACATTTGGATATTGCGCCCGATGCGTTTTTGATGGTTGGCAATTCGTTGAAATCGGATATTTTGCCCGTTTTGAATATCGGCGGACACGCGATTCATATTCCATTTCACACGACTTGGATTTTGGAAAAAGTGGATATTCAAATTACCAATCCTAATTTTAAACATGTCGATACGATTCGACAAATTTTACCTTATTTGATTTAAAATCAGTATGAAACAGGTATTAGCTATTGGTGAATGGTCTCGCAAAGACCATTTCCATTTTTTTAAATCCTTTGAAGAACCTTTCTTTGGCATTGTGGCAGAAGTAGATGTCACGCATGCTTATCAATTGGCAAAAAAAGAAGGTTTTTCTTTTTTTCTATGGTACTTACATGTTTCGTTGAAAGCGGCGAATCTTATTGAATCCTTTCGCTATCGCATTGAGGATGAATCTGTTATAGTTTATGATAAAATCAATGCTTCGCCGACGATTAACCGTCCTGATGGTACTTTTGGGTTCTCGTATATGGAATATTTGGATGATTTTAAAACCTTTCAACAGCATGCAAAACAAGAAATAGAGCGTGTCCAAAAAGGAAGTGGTTTAGAATTGACAGCTTCTAATGCCAATATCATTCATTATTCATCGCTGCCTTGGATTCGGTTTACGAGTATTTCACATGCTCGAAGTTTTGCTTTTAAAGACTGTATTCCAAAAATTTCATTTGGGAAAATCGTAGAGGAACAGCATAAAAAAAAGATGCCCGTGTCGATTCACCTACATCACGCGCTGGCGGATGGCTATCATGCAGGACAATTTTTAAATCAATTCCAGAATTTATTGAATGAAAAATAACTTTCAAAATTCATCCAATTATATCGTCAAAATGTAATCTACATTTGTCGGACAAAGAAGGTGATAAAGTTTTTTCGATTTTGGAATGACGATTTAGGATAGGATGGATGTATGGATTCAATGGATTTTTACTTGATTTTTCACGGCTTTTTTTGAATTTAAAACTCAAAATTCGTTGAATCCGTACATCCATCCTACCCTAATTATAGTTTTAATTTTTCAAAATCGTCTCTTGGGTCGCATCTAACAAAACCCTTGCAGCTGCCAACGTCGGTGCTTGCGCATAAACGCGCAGCACAGGCTCTGTACCTGAAGGACGCAACATGACCCATTCATCTTTGCTTAAATTAAATTTATAACCATCGATGTTTTCAGTACTTTCTACTTTAAATTTGCCCAAAGAATGGTATTCACCTGATTTACAAGCCTTGATAATGCCTTGTTTTTGCGCTTCGGTCAAATGCAAATCATCGCGGTCTGACGCAAACGGACCCACTTCATCATACACTTCTTGAATCAATTGTTTCAACGTTTTTCCCGTTTTTGCCATAAATTCAAGAATCATCAAGCCAATCCAAATGCCGTCGCGTTCAGGAATATGCCCTTTGACTGCCAAACCACCCGATTCTTCTCCACCAACCAATACATCTTCTTGGGTCATAATTTCAGCAATGTATTTGAAACCAATTTTCGTCACTTCGTAAGGCAAACCGAATTTTTCAGCCATCCGTTTCATCTTATCCGTCACCGAAAAGGTAATCACGACTTTGCCCGTCAAATTTTTATACTTTTTCAAATACAACAATAATAACAATAAAATATGATGTGAATCTACAAAATTGCCATCCTCATCGTACATACCAATTCTATCTGCATCGCCATCATTCGCAATACCCAATTTTATTTTGTCATCATTTTTAATAATAGACGATAATTTGGTTAGATTGCGGTGAATCGGTTCTGGAGCTTGTCCGTTCATACCGGGATTGTATTCACAATGCAGCGTCACCATTTTTGATTTGGGCAAAAGACGCATCATCGCCGATTGACCCGCGCCGTACATCGCATCATAAGCAATCTTATAATTGATTTTTCGGATGGTCTTCATATCAAAATTCGCTTCAACATGATTGACATACATCGTTTCCAAATCAACGTATTCTAACAATCCTTTTGCGTGCATTTCCGACAAGGTTGGCAATGCAATATTCACAGGCACATCTGGAATCAAGGCTTCCACGGCTGCAATATCTTGGGGCAAGGAGGGTCCGCCAAAATGAGATTTTAATTTAAAACCATTGTAAGAAGGCGGGTTATGACTCGCCGTGATAACAACACCCAAATCTGCTTTCAATTTCACCACGCCCAAAGAGACCATTGGTGTTGAAACAAATTGTTTAGGCATAAAAACTTTGATGCCATATGCACCTAAAACACGGGTTGTTGTTTCTGTAAAAAGTTGCCCTCCGAAACGGCAATCGTGACCGATAACCACTTTCGTTTTGTTGTTTTGGGTGAGCCAACGAGCTGTTCCCTCAGCTACTCGTTTCACATTTTCAACCGTATATTCCTGAGCAATAATGGCTCTCCAACCATCAGTGCCGAATTTAATTGGTTCCATATTTTATTGAATTTAAAAGGATTACGTATTTTGTACTTTATTATAATTGGATTCTTTAGACGTGTATTTTTTGGATTGTACAAAATCCAAAAAATACACGTTTAAAGAATCCAATCAATCCAAGTCTAAAAAGTAGCACTTCCCGGAAAACGCGGAAAGGGTATTACATCTCGAATATTCGTCATACCTGTAATAAACAATATCAAGCGTTCAAACCCCAATCCGAATCCTGCATGTGGACACGAACCAAATCGGCGCGTATCCAAAAACCATTGCATTTCTTCAATCGGAATGTGCATATCCAACATCCGTTGTTTCAATTTCTCCAACCGTTCTTCGCGTTGTGAACCGCCAATGATTTCGCCAATGCCCGGAAATAAAATGTCCATCGCCGCCACCGTTTTGCCATCATTATTTTGACGCATATAAAATGCTTTGATTTCCATTGGATAATCTGTCAAAATCACTGGTTTTTTGAAATGCTTCTCGACCAAATAACGCTCATGTTCCGATTGCAAATCCGCCCCCCAAGCCTTGATTGGATACTTGAATTTACCTTTTTTATTCGGAGTCGAATTTTTTAAAATCTCAATCGCTTCCGTATAAGTCAATCGTTGAAACGGCTCTTTGAGGCAAAATTGCAATTTTTCCAACAAACCCATTTCTGCCCGTTCTGCAACAGGTTTTGATTTATCTTCCTCCGCGAATCGTTGATTCAAAAAATCCAAATCTTCCCGACAATGCGTTAAGGCATATTCGATGACATATTTTAACATGTCTTCTGCCAAATTCATATTATCCGTCAAATCGGCAAAGGCAACTTCGGGTTCAATCATCCAAAACTCCGCTAAATGTCGGCTCGTATTAGAATTTTCAGCTCTAAAAGTCGGACCAAACGTATAAACTTGTCCTAATGCCAAAGCTGCCAATTCTGCTTCCAACTGCCCCGAAACCGTCAAATGAGTCGATTTTTCAAAGAAATCTTGTTTAAAATCCACTTTTCCATCGGCTGTCTTGGGCAATTTATCCAAAGGCAGTGTTGTAACGCGAAACATTTCGCCCGCGCCTTCTGCATCCGAACCAGTAATTATCGGCGAGTGCATGCACACAAAACCGCGTTGATTATAAAATTGATGAATCGCAAACGATAACGCATGGCGCACCCGAAAAATCGCCCCAAACGTATTGGTTCGGAAACGCAAATGCGCGATTTCCCGTAAATATTCCAAACTTGGGCGGTTTTTCAACTGTAACGGATACTCATCTGCGGGACAATCGCCCAAAATCTCCAACTGTTGTGCCGTCACTTCCACCGTCTGCCCTTTGCCTTGAGAGGCAATCAACAGCCCATCCACCGAAATCGCCGCGCCCGCAGTCAATCGTTTAGCCGTTTCGAGTCCCAATTTATCGATGTCCACCACGATTTGAAGGCTGCCAAAGCAAGAACCATCATTCAACGCGATAAACTGATTGTTTCGGAAAGAACGCACCCAACCCATGACCGTCACAGGTTGACCAACCTGCTCGCCCCGCAACGCATCTACAATTTTAATTCGTTTTTTCATTCTATAACCTTAAACTTTCGACAATTCATTTTTCAAATAGTCAATCACTTTCACTTCAATAGAGTCAAAACCGCGCAAATCGCACAAGTAACAAGTGATATAATCGCCCAAAAACACGAAATACATGGATTGTTCGACCAAATTTTTGCCTTTTGACCACAATTCTATGACGGTTGACGTGTATTCACTAATAATATTTTTGTTAATATCAACCCGAACCGCATTGCGTTTGAAATCGTCTTTGTTTCTGAAATAAACAACCGCTAATTGATTGTTTTTTTCGCGCCAGCCCACCAATTCGTTGTGATTCATCTCCGGAACGACGTGATGCCAAGCCAAACATTTTGAATTTTCATTCACTTGTTGACGGAAACGCACTGCAACCGATTCCATTCTATCCGTTGTATAAATGACTGGAATCTTGCCCAACAAATCACCTGCTAATTTTTGAGCCATTTTTTTGATGTCCTCACGCTCTTTTTCCAAGAGTTGAATAGAGGCTTCAATTTGTTTAATCACTTGATTACCAATGAGTTTCAAATAATTTAAAACAAATAACTGTTGCACCAAAGAAAATCCTAAACACGCACGCGGCGAAGGCCAATTCGCTGGCACTTCAATAAAATCTAAATCCAATTCTTTAGCTTTCGCAATCACTTTGCCGCCCGAAGCGATACAAACGATTTTAGCACCCGTTTGAAGCAATGCTTCAAACGAAGCCAAGGTTTCTTCCGTATTTCCCGAATAAGAAGACACAATCACCAACGTAAATTTGTTCACAGACGCAGGAATGGAGTACCCTTTTCCCACTTGAAAAGGCACTTTGAGCGAATCCCGCGTAAATTCACTGACGAAATTTGCACCAATACCCGAACCACCCAAGCCCGATACATATACGTTGCGAATCGGCGAAGAATGTTTCCGAATCGTGGCTTTGCGACCAATCTCTAAAGATTCTGTCAATTGAGCAGGAAAACGCTCTACTAATTCAATCATTTTCATTTGTCAGAAATTTGGTTGTGGGCAGCGCGAAGGCTACGCAATTGTTTGATAATAAATGAGTTACGTTGTAACAACGCTTTTTGGGAGCGATTTGTTACAAACGCCCGCAAATCTACAAAATTTGATGGGAATGTTTCCAGTGGTTTCAAAATTTTATTTTTTACCTTTGCCCGCAATAAAAACAAGACCATGGCGAAACATAACGAAATTGGACAATATGGCGAAACGCTCGCCGCCGCTTATTTACAACAAAAAGAATATGTAATTTTGCATCAAAATTGGCGATTTGGGCGGGCTGAAATCGATATTATTGCGCGTCAAAGGCAAGTTATTGTCTTTGTGGAGGTCAAAACGCGTTCCAATGATGATTTTGATGCCCCCAAAGATGCCGTCAAACGCAAAAAAGAACGATTGATGATTCGCGCCGCCAATGCTTTTATGGAGCAAATTGGGCATGAAGGCGCGATTCGATTTGACATTATTGGAATTGTTTTGCATGGGGATGCTTTTCAAATCGACCATTTGGAAGATGCCTTCTTTCCCGGATTTTTTTATGATTGAATGCTCCAACCGTTTTTTATTTAAAAAAAACGGCAAAATTGGTGCAACAAATCCACGGAATTGACAAAAAAACGAAATTAAATTTTAATTTTGACGCTCATTAAAATCAAAATTCAATGCCAACTTACAGTTTAAAAGATTTGGTGCTTTACTTTTTGAAATTAGGGTACGCAGGTTTTGGTGGACCTGTGGCTTTGGTCGGGTACATGCACCGCGATTTAGTCGAACAGAAAAAGTGGATTTCCGAAGAGGATTACAAAGAAGGTATGGCGTTAGCGCAACTTTCTCCTGGTCCTATGGCGGCGCAATTGGGCATTTATCTCGGTTATGTGCATTACGGCGTATGGGGCGCGACATTGACAGGCGTTGCTTTTGTGCTGCCGTCTTTTTTCATGGTACTTATTTTGGGGATTGCGTACAAAGAATTTGGCGGTTTGGATTGGATGCAAGCCATTTTTTATGGGGTTGGTGCTGCGGTAATCGGCATTATCGGTATCAGCGCGTATAAATTGACGACCAAATCCATTGGCAAACTTAATTTGGCTTCTTTTCAACAAAATTGGCTTTTGTGGTTGCTCTATTTGACAGGCTTTTTGATGACTGCCATCACTCAAAAAGAAGAATTATGGGTTTTCATTGGCTCGGGATTGCTGTACATGTTCCTCAAAGCACCGCCTGAATGGGCAAAATCCAAACAATCTGGTTATTTATTTTTATTTATTCCAAATATCATTTGGTCAACAGATTCAAAAACGCTTTGGAATATTGCATGGTTTTTCACCAAAGCAGGTGCCTTTGTATTTGGGAGTGGCTTGGCAATTGTGCCTTTTTTACATGGCGGAGTTGTCCAAGAATTTGGGTGGTTGAATGAAAAACAATTTTTAGATGCCGTAGCCGTAGCCATGATAACGCCGGGTCCTGTCGTAATAACGGTGGGTTTTATTGGTTATTTGGTCGGCGGTCTGACGGGCGCGAGTATCGCAGCCTTGGCAACTTTTTTGCCTTGCTACGTTTTAACCGTGATTCCTGCCCCCTATTTTAAGAAAATTGCTAAAAATCAGTCGATTAAAGCGTTTGTGGATGGGATTACGGCGGCAGTGATTGGTGCTTTGACAGGCGCAGTTGCTATTATTGCCTATCAAACTTTTGTGAATAAAGCAGGGAAAATAGATTGGATACCCGTTCTTTTTGCGGTAGTGACTGCTTTTATTTTGACAAAATATAAGAAAATTCAAGAACCTGTTATCATTGTTGCGGCAGCGATACTGGGGTTTATCATTAAAACATATTGGTTATAACGTTGGGTAAATTGGAACGCGGATGACGCAGATTGGGCTGATTTTCACGGATTTTTTTCAAATAAAAAAAATCCGTGAAAATCAGCCCAATCCGCGTCATCCGCGTTCCAATTTATATCATTTATCATTTTAATTTAAAAATTTATTAGTTGATGCGCCTTATTATTTTTACCAATCGAGATTTGGCTGATTTTCACGGATTTCTTTCAAATAAAAAAAATCCGTGAAAATCAGCCCAATCTGCGTCATCCGCGTTCCAATTTATATCATTTATCATTTTAATTTAAAAATTTATTAGTTGATGCGCCTTATTATTTTTACCAATCGAGATTTGGCTTCTAATTATCATTTAAATTTGTTGTTGCCACACCTTCATCAACAAGTGAAAGCTATTTTTTTATCGGATAAAGTGGGTAAAAAAGTGGAAACGCCTGTTCCCGAAGCCTTGCGGAATTTAAAATTCTTTGAACAAACCTTGCCAAACGAAATTTTATTTCCACAATTGGATTGTCAAAATCGCAATTTGCAAGATACTAAATTATTGACATTCAATGAATTATCTAAAAAATATTTGATACCAATAGCTTCTTTAAATGAGGTGCAATCGACTCAAACGTTAGACTTGATTCGAGTTTTAAAACCCGATTTAATCCTCTCCGTTCGGTACGGGAAAATTTTCAAAGAGGCTTTTATTAAAATCCCAACACACGGCA
>JAAFJT010000025.1 GCA_013298955.1 Chitinophagales bacterium | reverse complement strand
ACATAAAGAGTTGATTATGAATATTTTATGGCTTCCTTCTTGGTATCCAAGTGTGCATGACCCTGTGGATGGGTGTTTCATTCAAAAACAAGCAGAAGCCGTTTGTCAATATAGTCCACAGACGCGGGTAGCCGTCCTCTATGTGCTTCGAGCAGAGGTGAATGAATTAGAAACCCATTTCGTTGAAAAAGATAACTTGTTGGAAATCAGGCTTTTCTATCCTAAAAAGGCTTTTTTTGGGGGGGGTGAAAAAGTAGCTTATGCTTGGCATTATTGGAAAGCGCACCAAAAAGGGATGCAAATTTTAAAACAATTTGATTTTAAACCTGATTTAATTCATTTGCAAGTTGTTTATTCGGCAGGTTTATACGCGCTTTGGTTGAAAAAAGTAAAAAAGTTGCCTATGATCATTTCCGAACATTGGTCGGGATACAGTGATACTTGTGGTGATTATGAACGAATGAATTTTTTACGAAAATTATATTTTAAAATTTGTTTTAAAAATGCCCATCCAATTATCATTATCAAATCAGAAATGAAGCAGCAATTAGAAAAACATGGATTAAATGGCACTTTTCGATTGATACCGAATGTAGTAAAAACTGACTTATTTTATCCATTGAAGGAACATAATGCCCCCGCCACTACTCGCTTTATCCATGTTTCTTCTTTAAAACAAGTCTATAAAAATGGGATTGGCATCCTTAATGTGGTTCAAAAATTGGCTCAAAAAAACAAAAAGTTTGTATTAGAAATCGTAGGCGATGGGGAAGACCGCCCTGTATTGACGAAAATAGTCGATACTTATGCTTTAAATCACATCGTTTCGTTTACGGGACTCGCTTCTACCGAAATGGTGGCTGCCAAAATGCGTCAATCTGATGTATTTGTATTGTTTAGTAATTATGAAGGGTTGCCTTGTGTGCTTTTGGAGGCACTTGCATCGGGTTTGCCTGTGATTGCGACGGAAACGGGCAATATTGATGAATGGGTTACACCCGAAACGGGCATTTTATTGGAGATTGGGGATGAAAATGCGTTGTTATCAGCGATGGAATGGATGATTGATAATCATTTCAAATATGATAAAAATAAAATCAGACAAAAAATAGTCGAAAAAGCATCCTATCAAGCAGTTGGCAAAGCGTTGACGGATATTTATGAATCAAATTGTTTGAAATGATTTAAAATCCCTTCCGCACCCATATTGAACAACGCATCCAAAATAGACAACCCATATAAAGGTTCGCCTTGGTATTGTGGTGGATGATTTTCCAATAAAAATTTGCTATAAGTGGAATATTTCAATTGAATATTTTGCGCTGTGTAAGTCGCTTCTTGCTGATATTTTTTCGCGCCTTCCCCACTTAGATAAATCGTACCATTTAATTGTTTCACCAACCATGCAATTCCGAAATCGGCTTTTAATTCCAATGGAAAGTTCATTTCAGAAGATTTAACCAACCTACGTTGAATCCCCAAAAGTGCTAAAAGATTGGTTATCAATTGAATATTTAACTCCGATAAAGATAATGTATTTATTTTCGCATCCAAAAGCCATGTTTCTAATAATGGAAAATAGGTTTCAAAAAAGGGAGCTTTCCGATACACTTGTTTGATTTTATTCAAATGATTCACTTGCCAAGACTCCTCCGTTGCAGGATACAAATGATGAATCCGTTCAAATCGCGGATATTTTTTTAAAGGAACGCTCAGAAATGCCGTTTCAGATTGTCCAAAAACGTTGCGGATATAGACGCGTTGTGTGAAACTGCGGCGGTTCAATTCCACGACATCATGGAAAATGAATACATCACTTGCGTATATTTTTTGAAAATAGCCCAACCAAGGCAAATAATTAGGTTGATGTAAAGCAATTGTTGTCATTTTAACTTTTTCACTCATGTTACGCAGTGATTTTCGAGAACAAAATATTGTTTTGTAAAAAGGGTATGTTTCGGAAACCTTGAAGGTTTCCGAAACATATTCACTCCGAAAACAAAATTATATTTGCCTTCTAAAATAGAACTGCGTAACATGAGTTTTTCAAATACGTTCTAAATCATATTTTAAAAAATCGGCAAGAGAACATACCTTAACTTGATCATTGATAAAATAAGCACTCCCTGTTGGTACAATCAAATATTGAAAATCTGGCTTTAAATCTTCAACACTTTGATAAAAACCTTTGCTCAAAGCTGGTTTAGAAGCATATTTAATTTCAATACAAAATATTTTACCTGCTGGACTAACCAAAACCAAATCCGTTTCAGCACCAGCTTGCGTCCGATAAAAATAAAATTGCCATGTTTCGCCCGCCACATGCCGAATTTGCTCTATTACATAGCCTTCCCATGACGCACCTATTAGTGGGTGCCCTGTCAAAGCTTCAAAATTGAAAATATTACTCAGATAATGCAAAATTCCTGTATCCCTAAAATAAATTTTAGGTGCTTTTACCAATCTTTTACCGACATTTACATAATAAGGTAATAAACGGTGTATCAAAAAGCCGCCTTCCAGTAAATCTAAATATCGGTTAACCGTTGGCTGCGAAATCCCTAAGGATGCAGCTAAAGAATTCATATTCAATAATTGTCCATGAACATGTGCCATCATTCTATAAAGCCTCGAAAGTGTTGGAATATTAATCTCATATCCCATTGCTCTAAGGTCTTTTTCCATAAATGTATTTGTAAAATTGCGCAACCACATCGCTGCTAAATCATCCGCAGGTGCCAGTAATGCGTCTGGGAATCCGCCTCGAAACCAATGTGTTTCCTGTGAAATGCCTGCTGATTCCACTTCAAGCAGCGTCAAGGGCGTTAATTCATGATAAGCAATGCGCCCAGCCAATGTTTCTGAGCTATGTTTAATCAAAGTCGGTGAAGCCGAACCTAATATTAAAAAACGAGCCGGCACTCGATTTTGGTCAATCAAGGCTCGAAGTAATGGGAAAAGACGGGGCATGAGCTGAATCTCATCCATAATTACACATTTGTCTTGGTGCATTTGCAAATAATGCTGTGCGTTTTCCAAACGGGCGATATCGGTATCTAACTCCAAATCCAGATAAATACTCGGGCGTGGCAATTGATGAATTAATTGTTTTGCCAAAGTGGTCTTGCCTACTTGACGCGAGCCAATGATCCCTACTACAGGAAAATAAGTTAGACTGCGAGCTATCGCATGCATTAAATTTCTTTGTATCATCGTTTAATTTAGATTTGTCCTTGTAAATTCAAAATCAGATTTTGAATTTACAAGGACAAATCTAAATCAAGTTTCAAACTTTCCAAATTTATGCTCGAATTTTAACTAAAAAATCAGTTTATCAACCATCGAATCACTTCAAAGGTTTCGGCATACGGTTCGCCAATCTGCGTTCCGCGCACGATTGCCAACGACCGAATGAAATCTGGATTCGTATAAATGCGCCCTAATTGCGTTTTATACGCGAAAAGGGCAGCCACTTTGAGGTCTAAATGCCGTTTGGCAATTTTTATAAAACAACCTGTGTTGAATGATAAATTATTCCAAATCAATTCATAACCCAATATCGTACAAAATTTAAAAGCGCGAATCCCTTCATTTGCCACCGTTTGATGGTCTTGATGAATGTCTTTTTGACTCGGCAGGAAAACAATATCAGGGCGAATTTCATCTCTTAAAATAATTAATTTTTCTAATATCTCTTGTCGTACATAATTCAATTTGCGGACTTCATGTTTGAAAATAATCAATCTTTCGGGCAAAATGCCCAAAATTTGAGTCGCGTCGCGTACTTCGATTTCCAATTGATTGCTTGGAAAATGTTTAGGGACGGATTCATCCGCCGTCGAAAAAGCAACATAATAAACTTTTGCACCTTCCTCTATTGCTTTCGCAATCGTGCCGCCACAACCCAATTCACCATCATCGGTGTGTGGCGCAAGTATTAATATCGTTTTATTGGTAAACATTTTCATTTGAAATTTTGTCTAAAAATTGTTGTGTTTGAAATGCCCAAGTCCATGTTTCCAATTTTTCTATGGGTATTACAGGATTAGTGCCTTTATTTATTTGCCAAAAATCGTATTGTTTCAATATAAAATGGGTCAATCGTTTGGCTTCTTCTATTTTATTGGTATTGTAAATAACGATACCCGCATTCAAATCGCCCATAATTTGTTCAAATTCTAAGTCTTGAACACCATTGATAAGTACCACAATCGGTTGGCGCACCTGCAAATATTCATTCAATTTGCCACATAAAACACCGCCCAAACCAGATTTCGCAATGCTGAACAAGAGATTTATACCTGCTGTTGCTTGCAATTGACGCGCTTCCGCCCGTGTTACCAAACCGTAATTGTTGAACATCGGCGCGACCGTTGGATAATGTTGCAAATGTTGTTGCCAAACACTTGCATCTTTTCCTGCATATTCGATGCGTGCGAATGACGCAAAATTAGGAATGAGGGTGATGATTTCCGCTAAAGTGTTTAAAAACAACTCTAAATCGCCATCACCTTCAAACATTGTACCTGTATAAACAAGGTTAAAATGCGTTGTTGGAAGCGATTTAGAATGGTAATTTAATTCATCAATACCATTTCTTAATACGTAAACAGTTGAATTAAAATCTTTTAACGAATGTGCTAAACCATTTGAAACCGTTGTTATCATATCAGCCCGTTTTAAAAAAAAGCGATTCAGCCCTATTTGCAATCTATGAAAATAATATTGCCCATAAAAGGGATCCACTTGTAAATCCCGAAAATCAGCCGTCCAATGAATTTTTTGTTTAAATATTTTTTTTAAACAAAAGGCAATCAAATGAGTGGCATAAGGGCGATATGACGAAATAAGATGCGTTATTTTTTGATTTTTAATGATTTTAATAGCTTTAAAAACGCTTATCACGATATATAAAATGCCACCTTCATCCAAAAAAAAACTAAAGGGCAATGTATTTTTAAGTCGAATGGAAACGCGTGTCCACCATTTTTTTTTGACATTTTCCTCAAAATGGAAGGTGTTTTTGGGGCGCAACCATGTTGATACCGTTCGATAATCAAGTGTATAGGCTTCCTGGATTTCGATTTGGGTCAAATCACAGGCTTCTTGCGCTAAAAGATGTCGATTCGTAGTCGTTAAAACCGTGATTTCGTGCTGTTTTGCACGCAATTGTTTTGCCCATTCATAGGCTCGAATCGCGCCGACCGACTTTAATGGCGGAAAATAATAACTCAAAAATAAAAAATTCATTTCACTCTGTGGATAGATTTTCAAACCTTGTTGATATTTGTATTTTTTTCAAGCGTACTGTCTGGATAGAAGCAACCTCGATAGTCTCTTGCACGACTTTTAAAATTTGTTGCGCAATCAGGCTTTGTTCTGCTTCTTGGACTACTTTGCGCCGCCCTGCTGCACCCATAGTAACTAATTGAATTTCAGGTAATTGTAACATTTTTAACATGGCAGCTGCCAATCCTACAACTGATTGTTTGGGAACTAAATAACCATTTTTGCCATGTTCTACGATTTCGCGGCAACCTGCCACATCGGTTGCGATAATGGGTTTACACATCGCCGCCGCTTCTGCCAAAATCGTAGGCATCCCTTCTCGATGCGAAGGCAAAACAATACCCCCATAAATATTGGGTTTAATCGTGTAATTAAGAATTAAATCGGGTTGCGTTTGTTTGAATATTTGAAATAATTCATGGCATAAACGCAAGTCTTGAAAGACATTCGTGCTTTTGCGCACCAAGTGCTTCAAGCAAATATGGTTTAATCGTGTAATTAAGAATTAAATCGGGTTGCGTTTGTTTGAATATTTGAAATAATTCATGGCATAAACGCAAGTCTTGAAAGACATTCGTGCTTTTGCGCACCAAGTGCTTCAAGCAAATATGCTGTACACTTGGAAATTCATTTTGATAGCTTTTGTATTGTTCGTAATCCTCAACAGGCGTAATGACGACAATGCGATAATCATTTTCTGTTAAAATACGCAATAGGTTCAGTCTAAAATTGTAAATATTCCAAGTCGTATTCGCAAAAATCGCTATGGTTGATACGGTTTTCAACAACATGTTTAATTTACCAAACTACAGTTTTTGAATTTATGACAAAGTAAGTAACACTTTATCATAAATTCAAATAATAATAAAATATTATTTGAAAATAATAAATATATTTTTTAAATTGAGCTTCTCTTCTGCCAATAAGGTTTGGTGGAAAGAAACGCTCAGGAGATGGGAAAAAAGTTGATTTTTGATTTGTGGGGAGCATATAAGCAGTTGATTTGAAATAAATTATCAAAACGTAAATGATTGATAATCAGTTTATTGGTATCGAATTAAGGTCGGCGAGGTTGCAACCTCACCGACCTTTTGAATCGGCTCTTTCAATTGAACTCCTTACACCACATTCAGACAAAAGTATCCTAAAAGCATTTTACATGCGCTGCGTACTCGCAACGCCCAAGCCTATCAACGCAAAAAGAAAGATAATCCCATATAAACTCACCAAAATAGCCGTCAAAATGCCCACCAAACTGAAAAAAGATTTTAAATTTTTCAATCCTTCTGTCAACATTTCGGTATCATTGGAAAGCAAAGCGGCTTTCGTTTTCGTACCAAAATGGTACAAATACAGCGATACAAAGAAATAAACGGCGGCAATCAATAAGTAAAAAAGGGTGACAAACGCACCCAAACCTCCACTGATAGGCATCGCAGCACCCATCAAGGGATTGACTTTACCCATCAAAGTCGTAAAAAAAAAGGCAATGACGACCAATAACGCCGTTGCTACAAAACTAACAATACCTAAAAAGCGAGACCATTTTGCCGCAGTCAACAAATATTCTTTGTCTAAACTGCTGAGACCGCCTTGATTGGGGTTGGCATAGCCATCATCTAAAATGTGATTTTCCATTTGAAAAAATTTTTAAGGATAAAAAATTGAATCTATGAATCAAGCAGTCAAGATACAAACTTTTGATTTAGGGATTTAAATTCTATTGTTTTTTTTGGATTTTTTGTGAAAAACCAAGATTCCCTTGCAACCCGCCCGTGTGCATCGCTATAATATGACTATTGGGTGGAAATTTTCCTTGTTGCAAATCTTGAAAAATGCCGTAAAATAATTTGCTCGTATAAACATAATCCAATTCAAAACCATATTTTTGTTCAAAATTTTCTTTGAATTGTAACAATGCCGCATTGATTTTCGCATATCCGCCCAAATGATAGGCATTTTCAATCGTCCATGCACAAGTGGGCTGCACTTTTTGTTGATTTAGCAAGTTTTGGACGGTTTGTTCTAAAAAATTGCCTTTCAAAACCGCGTAACCAATCGCTTTGCAATGCGTATCTGCATCGGTCATCCCTGAAAGCATGCCTGCAAAAGTACCGCCCGTACCCACTGCCACTGCATACACATCGGGCGTAAAATCCAATTGCGTTTTAATTTCAGCAATGATTTCGCTGCAACCGCGCAAGGCTAAATCATTCGTACCACCTTCGGGTAAGAGATAAACCTTTGATAAAGAAAGGTTTATAAAGTTTAAAATAAATTCAAGGGATTGATTTGACAACATTCGGTAATCGCTGCGGCTCACAAAGTGTAATTGCATTCCTGCTGCTTGCGCAAATTGTAGAGTGGGATTGAGGGGCAGTATTTTCTCACCGCGCACGATTGCAATCGTTTGAAAATCAAAAAGTTGTCCTGCCGCCGCCACTGCGTATAGGTGATTGGAGAATGCGCCGCCAAAAGTTAAAAGGGTTTTAGAACCCTGATTTTGAGCATTTTCAAGATTATATTTCAATTTGCGCCATTTGTTGCCCTGTACAGTCGGGTGTATCAGGTCATCTCGTTTGACCCAAATCGTGGCTTTGTTACCATTGAAAGTCCAAACGTCTAAACAGTGAAGCGGGGATTTTTGAAAAAAAACAGCCATTTTTTTAGTTTTACGAAATGAAAAAGTGTCACGAAAAACGCCAAATCGCCGATAAGCGGGTGCGCCCCGTCAAAAAACGCGCCAAATATGTGTAAAAAATATATAAACTATAAATCTTTGCAAATCATTAACACACCATTAACAAAAATCTATCAGATAAAGATTTATCTTTGATGTATCAAACTTTGAATCGAAAGCGTTATTATTGAAAGTACAAAAAACAGATATTGATGAAAAGCCCTATTTGGCATTATATTTGAGGACAAGCGCGTAGGAAACAATCTTTTACACTTGAATAAATTCAAAATATTTTTAAAAAAGACTCGTTATACTGTCACGAATTGAGTTTAAATTATTTTGTAATATTCAAACCACTAAATGGTTTTCTGGTGTCACAATTACCGTCATCCGTAGCAAACCTCGAACAAGCAAAACGCAAATATTTGTCCTCGTAAGCATCACAGAGAAAACAATCATCAAAAAAAACCGGTCACTCATGCAACAGAAACAAATTTTAACAGCATCCGTAGTAACTCTTAAAAAATTAAACATGGTCGCAAATCGTTTCAACCCAAGCAAAGGTGGTAACAATAACGACGGAGGCTATATTTGGGTCGGTTAATCCTATTGCATCCAACCACGAACCCGATATAATTTTATAGATATATCTTCCTCCCCGAAAAGGCTTATTCCAGCATGACTGGTCTAAGCCTTTTGTGTTTTTAGTAAAATCAGTCATTAAAGATGGAAAGGAATTAAGGACACATGCGTCCTTAATTCCTTTCCATCTTTAATGACTGATTCTATTGAATGCCTAATACTGATTTTTATTTCGGAGAACCCGTCTTTGCTGCTGCTGGTTTGGAAATATCCGATACCGTTGTCAATAACGCCCGCATCCATTTGTCCAATTCAAATCCTTGTGGGTCATCATGCTTGTTGCGAATCCCATGATCCACACACGAGTGGAAACCGGGAATCAACCAACTGCCTTTGCGCACGCTCGCCGTGATGTACAACAATGCCAATCGACGATATTGCCCATCCGTAAAACCAGGCGTTGGCGAAGCAATATCATTGCCTTTCCAATACCGTTTATCGCGGTGACGCGGCTGTATCAACTCAATATGTATAAACAATCCTTTTGATTTGGCTTCTTCCAACATGCGAATTTCGTATTTGGTCGCCATCACGCCTTGACTAAAATCGGTCACGGTAATAGATTCACCCATTCGATTCACAAAAGCATGTGTCACTTTATTATTCCGCCATTGACGGAAATTATTGAATTGCCAAGACGCTGAATTGATTTCGCTCGGCAAACTTTTATTCCCATAAGTCGGAAAACTCGTATCATGAATCACAAAATATTTCGCTTGACTGCCTTCCGACGTACTGCTCACAGCCATATCCAGATTCCCACCCAAATCCGCTTCTTGGATATTCACCGCCGCCAAATAACTCCGCACTTGGTCGCGGGTCATCGTGACGGGGTTGCCCACCATGCTTTCAAAAGTCGGGTCAAGCCCCACCATCTCGCCCAATGCGCCCAAGGGATACACTTTGCGCAACAATTTCCGCGCTTCATCCAATGCTGAAGCAGCGGGGTCAGGCACACTTATCGCACCCGTTTGGGATTGCTCAGGCGCGATACATACTTTTATGCCGCTTAATAATAAGCCAGCTGTTAACATTAAACTCTTCATACTCATAATGCAATTTGGCGTTTCAAAGTCCCAAATCCACTCTTTGTCTCACAACAAAAAAATATGGATGACTATTTTTCCGCGATTGAAATAATATAGGTCAATAATAATGGTATTTCCAAAAAAATACAAAAAGAGGATTTTTCTTAGTGGTTATTGGTTGCAAAATTATACCTATTTTGTTTGATTTAGACGAAAATAAATACAATAAGTACCCTCTTTTTAAGATTTTTTTAAATTATATATTGTTTGGATTAAGATAGGGTTGAAATCCTATCTTAATCCAAACAATCCTAAAAATCCTAATTCAATCCTTTAAATTTTCAAAGGCAATTGTCGCAACATTTTCCCTGTCAAATCCAAAATGGCACCTGAAATCGCAGGAGCAATCGGTGCAAGTGGTGGCTCACCTACGCCGTATGGTTCATGCGCATTGGCAAGTATAACGGTTTGAATATCAGGCACATCTGCCAAAGTTGCCATTGGAAATTCGTGGAAATTGCTCATCGAAACTTGACTATCTTTGACCGTCACTTCTTCGTACAACGCGCCACTGATGCCCATCATCACACAACCTTCCATCTGCGACCGAATGCCTTCTGGATTCAAAATCATGCCCACATCCAGCACTTGCGTCACCCGCAAAACCTTGATTTTGCCTTCGACAATCGCCACTTCTACTGCCGAACCTGCAATACTTTTGCGGTCATTGGCAATGGAAACGCCCCGCCCAACACCCGCAGGTTTGGCAGTCGTCCAACCACTTTTTTCTTTCAAAACTTCCAAAACTTTCTTGGTGCGTTGCGCAATCGAATCATTTACATCTGTCAATAAGCCGATTCGGAAGTCCAAAGCGTCTTTTTTCGTCTCGTGCGCCAATTCATTCATAAAAGATTCAACCGCAAACGTATTCGGATACATCCCGACACCCCGCCAAATGCCTACGGGCATTGGAATTTCCGTTCCCCAAACGGTTGCTGATTTATTCGGAATATTGTATAACAAACTGGCTCCGTGTCCTGCTGAAATGAAATCCGCGCCCAATAATTTCAAGGGTAACGTACTTCCTGTGACGAATTTCAATACTTCATCTGGGGTTGCTTGGTCATGCGTAATCGCTTGAATATCACCCTTTTCGCCGATTTTGGCACTCAAAACATGGTGCGTCAAAGGACGATAAAAAGAATTTTGAAACTCTTGTTCCCGCGTAAACATCATCTTGATAGGTCTCCCCATGATTTGTGACAATTGTGCGGTTTCCACCACATTGCCCATCATCCCTTTGCGCCCAAAACCACCGCCTAAAAAAGGGATTTGAATATCCACCATTTTTTTATTAATGCCTAATGCTTTGGCAACCAATGATTTAGTAATACTTGGTTGTTGTGTTCCCAACACAATAATCGCAATATCTTTCGTCACATGTGCCACTGTTCCATTGACTTCCATCGGCGCGTGCGCTCCAAACGGCGTGCGAAAAGCCTGTTTGTACACTTTTCCAGCACCGTTTTCCAACACGGATTTGGCATTGCCCACTTTTTGAACATTGACCTCCGTGCCTTTGCCGACCGTAACCATTGCTTCCAATGCCGCTTGTTGCAACATTTGAGGCACATCCCAAGTGGCTTCGAGTTTTTGCGCCGCCGACAATGCCGCATATTGCGTTTTGGCAACCACCGCTACCCAACCATCTTTCTGCACCACTTTCAAAACATCAGGCGATTTTTCGGCGGCGGCAGTATTTACGGTTTTCAAAGTCGCTTTGAAATACGGACAAGGCAACATCGTTGCATAAGCCATATTCGGAAAATGGCTATCAATCGTGTATTGAGCCGTACCCATTACTTTGGTTTTCAAATCAATACGCTTGACATCTTTTCCGATGTATTTAAATTCACTTGCAGGTTTCAATGCAGGCGTTTTGGGAATCGTCCATTGTTTGGTAGCAGCGACACATTCGGCAAAAGTCATTTTTTGAGCACCAGATTGTAAAATGCCATTTTGGGTGGTAATCTGCGCCACAGGCACTTTCCAAATCGCGGCAGCACCCAATTTTAAGATTTCGCGCAAGGTCGCCGCCATTTCCCGAATGGGTTTGAACAAAGAAAGGGTCGAATTACTGCCGCCCGTCCCTAACGCGTCCTCAATCCCACTCGCGGTATTCGCATGTTCGACGCGCATTTGCTCCATCGAAACATTCAATTCTTCTGCCGCCATCATCGCGTAACCTGTAAAAATGCCTTGTCCCATCTCAACTTTTGGCGATTTGAGCAAAACAAGGTTATCAGGCAGGATTTGAAACCAAAAATCAGGGTTAAACGACGAAATATCCGCAGGTAAATCCATGCCTTCCGCCGTTTGCGCCACAAATCGACGCATCGGATTGCAACCCAAATAGCTCGCAACCATCGAACCGCCCAATACAATTGCCCCGCGTTTCAAAAAATTGCGGCGCGAATTTATTTTTTTATCCTCTGTCATGATTCAATTCTTATTTTTTAGAAAGTTCTGCCGCCCGTTTCACCGCCTTCAAAATGCGCGATTGCGTGCCACAACGACAAATATTGGTAATATTGGTTTGAATATCCGCATCGGTTGGATTGGGATGCGTTTGCAAAAAATGCGCGGCTGCCATCATAAAACCGGGTTGACAATAGCCACATTGCGGCACTTGCAACTCCATCCAAGCCTGTTTAACAGGATGCGATTCGGGCAAACCTTCCAATGTTGTTACATTTTTTCCAGATGCGTATTCAATTGGTATTGAACAAGAACGCAACATATCACCATCTACATGCAGCGTACACGCGCCGCATAACGCCTTGCCACAACCATATTTAGTGGCAGTCAATTTGAGTTCGTCCCGCACCGCCCACAGCAAAGGCATTTGCGGATCCACATCAAGTGTCGTCTCTTGACCATTGATTTTAAAAGAAATTTTCATTGCTTCGGATTTGATTCTAAAAAAAATAATCCCGAAAGATAAATAATTTTTGGAAATTAAAACTTTCGATTTACCTTTAAATGTTTTTTTAACGCAACGATACTTCGCGCACGATACGGTTGCGATACAATGGGAACACGGATAACGCGGATTGGGCGGATTGGCACGGATTTTTAAAAAATTAGCCTCAAAACCCAGCAAAATCAAAAAATCCGTGAAAATTCGCCCAATCCGCGTTATCCGTGTTCCCATTGTATCCCCAGACGCAAAGTATATATCGCAACCAACATTTTAAAACAAAACTATCTGAACATGGCTTGGCTCAACTCTACGATGCGTTCCATTTTTCAATGGCGCATGCGCGACATTCGCAAATGGTCTGCGCAGCCCATCGAAACGCAACAACAATTGTTGCGTCAGTTTTTAAATCAGAATCGGCATACGGAATGGGGACAACGTTTTGATTTTCAATCCATTAAGTCTTCCACGACCTTTGCGGAACGGATACCTGTGCAAAATTATGAGACGCTCAAAGGCGATATTGCCCGCATGATGCACGGTGAACGCGATGTTTTATGGACGGGGCAAGTGCCTTTTTTTGCAAAATCAAGTGGCACGACGAGTGATAAAAGCAAATTTATCCCCGTCACGCGCCAAAATTTGCGCGGTGGACATTTGAAAGGTGGATGGGATAGTATGACAATGTTATATGACAAAAATCCTCATTTGACCTTTTTTGATGGAAAAATGTTGTTAATGGGCGGCAGTTTGCAACCATTTGAGCCTTTTCCTGCAACGAAATTGGGGGATGTTTCAGCGATTATGTTGGGCGAAATGCCGACTGTGGGACAATATATATACGTCCCAAACCTCGAAATCGCGCTGCAACCTAATACGGAATCCAAAATCGAACAAATGGCGCACGCATTATCGAAAGTAGATATGCGTATCATTGGTGGCGTGCCGACTTGGACGGTGGTTTTATTGCGGCGCATTTTAGAATTGACTGGAAAAGCCCATATTTTAGAAGTCTGGCCCAATTTGCAAGGTTATGGACATGGCGGCGTTAGTTTTGAACCGTATCGGGAACAATTTAAACAATTCATTCCAAAAGACGATTTTATATATTGGGAAAATTATAATGCGTCAGAAGGTTTCTTTGCGGGACAATGCGAAAATGGCGCAAATGATATGTTATTGTATTGCGATAACGGCGTTTATTACGAATTTCTGCCCGAAAGCGAGTGGGAAAAACCATTTCCAATCTCGATTCCGATGGAAGCGGTGGAAATTGGGAAAAATTATGCCATCGTGATTACGACGAATGCAGGTTTGTGGCGATACACTCCGGGCGATTCCGTACAATTTACGAGCAAATTCCCTTTTAAAATCAAAGTTTCGGGGCGCACCAATCAATTTGTCAACGCTTTTGGCGAAGAAGTCATGGTTTCCAACACGGATATTGCGTTGGCGGAAACCTGTCGGAGTACGGGCGCGTTGGTTGCGGAATACACAGTTGCGCCGATTTATTTCAGTCATCACGGGAAAGGTGGGCATCAATGGTTGGTCGAATTTGATAGAGAACCTTCTACGGATATTGAAACTTTTAATAATTTATTAGACAATAATTTGCAAAAAGTCAATTCTGATTATGAAGCCAAACGATTTAAAAGTATGGCAATGGATCGATTAGCGTTGCAATCGTTGCCGAAAGGCACTTTTCATCGGTGGTTATCGTCGAAAGGCAAATATGGGGGACAGCATAAAGTGCCGCGTTTGGCAAATCATCGACAATACGTAGAGGAAATTTTACATTTTACAACAATTTAGTTGCATTTTGGCACGGCATTGGTCATATCGTTTTTACTGAAATATAAAACAAAGTTAATTTCACCCCACTTTCAATATTCACGGAACTGAAGCCGCCGACATATTCCAAAAATGTTGATGTTACTTCCAATCCACTTAAAAGTCTCAACAGGGCTTTTGAGGTGCTATTGAATTGTCTTGAAAGCAGTGGAGCAAAGTGTTTAGCAGATTAGGGCAGATTGAAACCGTTGTAGTTGAAAAATGTATTTCCCTGCCGTTTGTTGCAAATATTATTTCGTTTTTAGACATTGATTAAAATTAAATTTCAAATAAAATAAAAAAACGATTTCAATCTGCTTTTTTGGTTTAAACGATTTGCCACTCTACGGCATCAAAAAAATTACATGAGAAACCTATTTTTTTAAAAAAAAACAACCAATGATTCCATTTTTAAGACAAATTTATAAAGGACAAAACGTGCATTTATCTTTTTGGATGCACACGTTTTTGATATTGATGACCAGTTTTGCTGCCATTGCCTACACTCAAAGTTGTGCAGACGGCGTGAAAGGGTTTCTATTTTTTATCGCCGTTGCGTGTTTGAATAGTTTTGCGTTGTCGCTTGGGCAACAAATTCGCGGATTAGATGCCGAATCTGCTTGTTTTTGGACGCATCTTAAAATGCGCAATACCGATACGACGGTTGTTTATTGGCTTTTTAGTCTTTTGGGAACGCTGATTAGTGCCTTTTGCGCGGCGCAATATGCGCATTTGGGTTGCGAAAGCAGCTTGTTTTTATTAGTAATGTTTGCAATATGTGCAGCAATAGGCTTGGTTTTCATTCAAAATAATACCGAAAATGGGGCGAAAAATGTATATAGAATTTCAACGATTTGGACTATTTGTTTGTATTTAAGTTTAGGCGGATTCCAATTTTTATGCAATTTATTTGAAAAAAGCGATATTCCTTTAATGACATTGATGCTTTGAAACACATAGTTCACATAGGGTGACATAGGACACATAGGGGCAATTTGCCATAGATTGCACCTAAGTAAGTAATTGGACAGCAATAAGCTATCAAAATGTAAATAATTGAAAATCAACCAATAAACGTGCGTCAAGTTTCAAACTTGCCGCACGTTTATTCTGACAAATCATATTAGTAAATACATCAATTTTTTCCTATGTGTCCTATGTGTCCTATGTCCTCCTATGTGAACTATGTGTTTTTATTTAGGTTTCATCATAATTTTTTCTCCTATGTAAAACCGATGTGTATCAGGCAATTGTATAAAAACTTCGCGCCCCCAACTTTTAATTTCCGTATAACGCCGCAAACGCAAAGGCAGTTCTGTCACCGCAGGATTGCCCGTTAGGTAAATCCCATTCGTTTTCAAGGTCGGACGCGCCACCGAATGCAACTCAATTGTATCGCCTACATTGCATTTCAAATCACCCGTTTCATTTAAAAAACCGCGTACACGAGTTGGTTTTGTGGGCGATATTTTCACCAAATCTTGTCGCGCAGACATAACTTGGTTTGGCGTAATCGCCACCGTTTCCACAAAGCCATCTGCGGGCGCAATCAATACAAATTGTTTTTGGTCGTTTTGAATCAACCCTTTTGCCTGCTGAGAAAGGGCAATTTTGGCATCAAAAATGACTTGATTCGCTTTGATTTGCGCTTCTAATAAAACTTTTTGTTGATTAATTTGATTATCAATTTGCTGAATAGACGCTTGTAAAACCTTTATTTTTTCTAAACGCAGGTTGCTTGGTGCAGTGGTTTTCTCATTGGAATTGCCTGAAATGAGCTTGCGCAAATCCGTTTGAACCCCATTCTCGAGTTCCAATAATTGGATTTGTGCCGCCACTTCACTGATACTGCCCGCTTTTTTCGCTTCTAACAAAGCAACTTCTTGGGTGATTTCCACCATTTTGGCTTGTTTTTCCGTTTGAAACTGTTTGATTTCCCCCGTTTTCTCAACACTGCGGCGATTCAACTCGTTAAAATCCGAGCGCGTACACCATGCCAAGGTATCACCTTTGCGTACATTTTGACCTGCTTTTATTAAAACTTTTTGTATTAAAATGGCATATTCTGAATTAACGACTTGTGTTTCCACTTCTGCCGAACCAAAAAACGAATATTTGCTTATCCCTGAAATATTTTGAAACATTTGGTAGCAAAACCAGAAAACAAGGAGCCAAATGAGGTAGATGATATTGAAATTTTTCATGATGTTGTAGTGAGCGTTTGGAGGATTTCAAACCCTCCAAACGCTGTTCGCAATTCGATTATTTTTCAGGCGTTTTTTCAAGGCGCACTGATTTTAATTTTAAATTTTCTAAGGATTCTAATAATAAATTTCGTTTTTTATCATCCTGCAAAATAATTGAAAATTCATAAATCCTAAATTGGCGTTCTGCATCTTTTTTATCCATGTCAATCACTTCGGATGTCCAATATTTGCAATGCGTATTCAGCAAATTTTCCACTTCTCCCCGATACGAACCCAAATCAGGCGATTTCAATATCAACCGCCAAACCACATGATGCCCAAAATGATAGGGCGTAAACCTTAATAAAAAAGCTAATATACAAAACAATGAGGTTCCGACACTTGCCATCACATACCCGTATAAACCACAGGAAATGCCCATACCTATCGCCGCAAACATAAAGATAATATCACGCGGATTGGTAAAATTATTGCGAAATTGCACCACCGAAAGGGCTCCAAGCATGCCCAAACCAGAGGTCACATTATCGCCAATCGATTGCAAAACCATCGTCGCAACCATTGAACCGAGTATCAAGGATTGTATAAAATTGGTTTTTTGAAACGTTGTTTGCGTCGTTTTGTCGTAGGTGAACGCTATGAGCGCGGAAAGCAAAAAAGATAATCCGAAGGTAAATAACACCATTTCAAAGGTCGGATTCTCAATTTTGGAATAATTGGTTAAAAAATTTTGTTGAAACACAATGCGTTATGGATAATTAAAATAATAATTTGAGTTGTTTTTTCGGATGTTTGAGCATCGTTCTCACAAAGTTACTCTTTTTTTGAATCAGGAATTAGAGAATTGTAACAATTCCCGAATTCCTGATTCAAATGAGTCCTTCCTTTAATAAATCGTGCAAATGCACCATTCCTTGATACACGCCTTTCGACACCACAATTAATTGTGTAATACTTTGCTCACGCATCAACGCCAACGCGTGAATTGCTAAAACATCGGGTTCAATACTTTTTGGATATAACGTCATAATCATTTCTGCTTTCAAATCATTGAAATTCAACGTTTTAGACAGCATTCGCCGCAAATCACCATCCGTAATCATGCCCGCAACCGAATGATTTTCATTCAAAACAACAGTCGCGCCCAATCGTTTGGAAGTCATTTCAACAATCACTTGTTGCAAACTTGCCGTCCGCAACACCGCAGGCGCGTCATGCAGCAACATCAAATCCCGAACCCGCAAATATAATTGTTTCCCCAATGCCCCGCCCGGATGCACTCGCGCAAAATCAGCTTTGGAAAACCCTTTCAACGTCAATAACGCCATTGCCAACGCATCGCCGACCGCCATCTGCGCCATCGTACTGGCAGTGGGCGCGAGATTATTCGGGTCAGCCTCTCGGTCAATCGGTGTATGCAGCACGAAATCAGCTCTTTTGCCCAAAGCAGATGCTTTATTGGCGGTCACGCCAATCAAAAGATTGCCATATTGTTTTAAAAGTGGTGTTAAAACTTTTATTTCGGGCGTATCGCCGCTTTTTGATAAACAAATCACGACATCATCGGTTTGAATCATGCCCAAATCGCCATGAATCGCATCGGCGGCGTGCATAAATAACGCAGGTGTACCTGTGGAATTGAAGGTAGCGACCATTTTTTGTGCAATAATCGCACTTTTGCCAATGCCCGTGACAATAACGCGCCCTTTCAAGGCTCTTTTTTCAAAAATCGCTTGTACAGCAGCTGAAAAATCGGGGTGTAAAATCGGTTCGCGCAAGGCTTGGAGGGTGGCAATTTCAATGTCCAAAGTTTCTAACCCTGTTTGCGCAATTTTATTTTCTAATTGGATGCTTTTCATATTTTTTTGTTACTTTTGACTCCTTTTTGAAAAAGGGTCAATAATAGAATTATTTTTTCAAAAAAAGATGCAAGTTGTAAATAAATGTACTATTTTTAGACTTGGATTTATTGGATTTTAGAATAAGTTTCGGAAACGAAAATTTACGCCGATTGAAGTCTGATAAATAGGTTTTTTATTTAAATTCATTTAAATACCAAAAAAATCGTAATTTCGACTTTTATAAAGTTTTGCCAAAAATCATCAAACTAAACTCGTAAATGATTAAGAATATGGTCGTGTCGAAGGAGCAACTCTACGAGTCCTTGCACCAATACTTTGGTTTTGACAAATTCAAGGGAACCCAGGAGGAAATTATTATGAACGTCCTCGAAGGGCGGGATACTTTTGTCATCATGCCTACGGGCGGCGGCAAATCACTTTGTTATCAATTGCCTGCCCTGATGATGGAAGGAACGGCGTTGATTATTTCACCCCTAATCGCGTTGATGAAAAATCAGGTGGACCTGATTCGAGGGTACAGTCAAGGGGATGATATTGCACATTTTTTAAATTCGTCTTTGTCACGGACGGAAATCAAAAAAGTGCGCCAAGACATCACAGAAGGTAGAACTAAATTGTTATATGTTGCCCCCGAAACGCTGACAAAAGAGGAAAATATTGAGTTTTTTCAGAATGTGGAACTGTCGTTTGTGGCGGTGGATGAGGCGCATTGTATTTCGGAGTGGGGACATGATTTTCGACCCGAATATCGGCGGATTCGCACGATGATTGAAATCATCAGTAAGGATATTCCGGTGATTGCTTTGACGGCAACCGCAACCCCGAAAGTCCAAACGGATATTGTTAAAAATTTGGATATGAAAGATGAAAAGATTTTTGTTTCATCGTTCAATCGAGAGAACTTGTATTATGAAGTCCGTCCAAAAGGCAAGCCCGAACAGGTCAATAAGCAGATTGTGCAGATTGTGAAAGAGATGCAGGCGCGTTCCGGGATTGTGTATGTGCAGAGTCGAAAAGCGGCGGAGGATATTGCTAAAGTGTTGGAAGTCAATGGAATCATTGCCGCGCCGTATCATGCGGGCTTGGACGCGAAGACGCGGACACAGACGCAAGATGGTTTTTTGAGTGAGGAAATCCATGTGATTGTGGCAACGATTGCGTTTGGAATGGGCATTGATAAACCCGATGTGCGGTTTGTTATCCATTTTGACATTCCAAAAAGTATTGAAAATTATTATCAAGAAACAGGTCGTGCGGGACGGGACGGCATGGAAGGGCGGTGTGTGGCGTTTTATTCACACAAAGATATTGCCCGATTAGAGAAATTTTTGCGGGATAAACCCGTCGCTGAACGCGAAATGGGGGCGCAACTCATGGAAGAAATGGTGGCTTACACGGAAACGACGACGTGTCGGCGGGTTTTTTTGATGCACTATTTTGGCGAATTGTTTGAAAGTAAGCATTGTAATAAATTGTGTGATAATTGTCGGCATCCGCGTGCTAAAATCTTGATTCAAGAGGAGATGGAAGACGCTTTGGCATCGGTGGAAATGTTGAATGAGCAGTATAGTGTGAAAACATTGGTGGATTTCGTCACAGGCAGCGAAACCAAAGAAATGAAGGATTATCGCCATAATAAATTAGAATTATTTGGTTTTGGCAAGGAAAAACCAGATACGTATTGGACATCCGTGTATCAACAAGCGATTTTGAACAATTTTTTGTATAAAGAAATTGAACAATATGGAGTAGTCAAATTGACAGAAAAAGGAAAAGCATATTTGGAAACCTCGTTTCCGATTGAAATTACGTTAAATCATAATTACAATGATGATTCGCTGGATCCAGAAGATTCAGCCGCTAAATCGGTTGCCTTAGATGAGATTTTAATCCGAATGTTGCGGGATTTGCGCAAAACGTTGGCGAAACAGAAGAAAATTCCGCCGTATGTGATTTTTCAAGACCCTTCTTTGGAGGATATGGCTACGCAATATCCGATAACGATGGATGATATGACGAAAATTACAGGGGTGAGTGCGGGTAAAGCGGCGAAATATGCGCGTCCGTTTATCCAAATGATTGCCAAATATGTGGATGAAAATGAAATTGACCGTCCACAAGATTTTGTCATCAAGCAAGTGGCGAATAAATCGAAAACCAAAGTGACGATTATTCAAAGCATTGATAAGAAAATACCGTTGAATGAGATTGCGCGGCAGAATCAATTGACGATGCACGACCTAATTCAAGAATTAAATTCTATTGTTACGTCAGGAACCAAAGTAAATTTGGATTATTTCATCAATGAAGCGGTCGATGAATTTGCGCGGGAGGAAATCCGCGATTATTTTATGACAGCGGATACAGATGATGTTGAAATTGCCTATAAAGCGTTGAAAGAGGAGGATATTCGATATGAGGAAATTGAATTGATTCGCTTGAAATTTTTATCGGAAATGGCGAATTAAATAAGGCGCGGTAATGCTGCCTACGGCGGCAAAAAGTTTTTTTAAGGGCGTGTGTGTGTTGTTTTTAAAATTCTGCTTCGCAAAATTTTAAAAACAACACACACACGCCCTTATCTCCCTCTTTTGGGGCGGCGAAGCCGCCTACCGCGCAACTTAGGTTAAATAAGTAACCTCAGTTGCGCGGTAACTGGCTGGGACAGAAAAAGATTTTCTGGGGGGGTGTGTTATTTTTTTAAATTGGGTGAAGCCAATTCAAAAAAATAACACACGCCCGTCCCCACATAGGTCACAATTTTAGCAATTGGAATCGTTGAAACCCTTCTTTATTAAAAATTTGCAAATAATACGCGCCTCCTTGCCATTGCGCCGTGAAAATCACGATTTCTTGATTGCCCGCCGCCAATTTCGTGAAATGAACCGCTTGCCCAAGTCCGTCTGAAATTTGAATAAAAAAATCTTTTTCCACCACCCGATTGCACCGAATCGTGATTTGGTTGCCAAATGGATTGGGGAAAACCATAAATTCAGTCAAAATGGGTTTGGCAGGTTGCACTAATTTCGGTGGTGGAGGTGCGATTGTTGCAACTACAATGTTTCGCAACGTGTCATTGGATACTTTTTCGATATTCGTATTGGTTTCAAACCGATGATTCCAATTCACTTTGCTCCAAGTTTCCCAAAAACGGGTTGGAATCCCATGTCCGGGAACGCGCCAAATCGACGTTTCTGCCCCAGAAGCCACCATAAATTCATTCAATTGGCGCGGTTGCAGGGTTCCGCGTTGCAAAGAGGCAATGTGATGAATCGGTTTGACCGCGCCCATACGCCGATATTCGGCATTGACCTTGCGAATCACCGCCGCAGGGTCTTTCAGCCCCGTATGCCATTCTTCCAAATACGTTTGGGGCATGTGCGCATCCACATACTTATCAATGATGCCAACCGACATCCGATGTACGCCGGGATTGCCCCAAGTCGTACAATATAATTTAAAATTATCATTTATAAAACCTTGTTTAACAGCATTTTTCTTTGCTTGGTCGAAAGCAACGAAAAGTTTTTTCAACGCCGCAGGTTGGTCATCAAACTCAATTTCGATGTCCAAAACGTATCCTAAATACCCCATTTTTGCAGCGCGGGTCAACACAGTGGCTTGTGCTGCTTCATTATCAGGGTAATTGTAAGACCAAGCCCAAGGTTCAATGCCGCGTTTTTTATAGATTTCGACGGTTTGCGGTTGGTTCAATTCAGGAAATTTATCCAGTTCAAGCCGACCGTCCGACACCTTTATATACACCCGTTTGACTCCAAGTGCCGCCAATTTATCCGCCATTTGCGTATGAGACATGCCCGTATAATCAATTTTCCAAATCCAAGCCCCAAAACGATTATAAGTTGCAACGCGGTGTTGCGTCGTATCGGCAATTTGGGCAAATACAGTGCTTTGTTGCATCAACAAGCAGCAAAAAATAATAATTTGATAACGATTCATGAAGGAATGAAGTTCTAAGGCAATGTGTGCAGTGAATGTCAACCCAATTCTATGCAAATACTGTGCAAAAAACGTTTGCATACATGAGAAACATGTTTTACATTTGTCGTTCAATTAAAAACTGATATAATATTTATGACCACTTATGAAACCGTTGAATCGGGGAAATTGCTCCTTGCCGAACCGTTTTTAGATGACCCGTATTTTCGGCGGGCGGTGATTCTAATCACGCAGCATGCCGCTTGGGGCAGCATGGGTTTCATCCTCAATCGCCCTTTGGATGATGTGAGTTTGAATCAATTTACGACGTTGCCAGTGGCGGATGTGCCATTATATTATGGTGGTCCTGTCGCAACCAATACGTTGCATTTCATCCACAGTGCGGGCGAATTGGTGGATGACAGTGTGCTGATAACGGAAAACCTGTGGTGGGGCGGCAATTTTGAACAACTTAAATTTTTATTGACTTCCAAATTATTGCCTTTGGATGAAGTTCGTTTTTTTGTGGGCTATTCGGGTTGGGATACGGGTCAATTGAAAGGCGAATTTGACGATAAAACTTGGATTGTGGCAGATATGGATAAAAATTATTTGCACCGATTCCCAACAAGCCGCTTGTGGAGCAGTATTTTGAAACATAAAGGCGATGCATATAGCGTTATTGCAGATATGAGAGAAGAAAATCGATTTAATTAGTGCGATTTGAATTAGGATTTATGGGATTTAGTCAGGATTTTATCCTAACTAAATCTCGTGAATCCTAATTCAAACAAGTTTTGCCAATCGCCAAAAAGTGTTATTTTTACATTTTAACTACCTATTTACAATAAAATGTTTTTTAAAAACAAGCATAATCTATTTAAAATCAACACATTATGTGCATTCCTACTCAATATGAGTATTGGGTTTCATGCCCAAGCACAAGTTTTATTAACCGTCGAAAAAACACAAAAAATTCCAGACCATACTGAATTGGATTATGAAGCCCTCATGATTTACATTCCTGTAAGTGGGATTCCAGACAAAATAAATGGAAAATTTGGATTGGAGAAAGTGATTTTGACGGTCAAACATCCCTATATTTCAGATATAAAAATCGATTTGATTTCGCCCGACAGCACTAATGTTTGGATTAGCAATCGAAATGGGCGGAATGGTCAAGATTATTTGAATGCCGAATTTTCACAAACGGGCTTCAATGGACTGATTTCTCGCGCCAAACCGCCCTTTGAAGGCGAGTATGTGCCTGACGGTTTGTTGGAAAATTTCAATAATGGTCAGAATCCAAATGGGATTTGGAGTTTACGCATACAGGATTTGAAAAAAGAGGATATGGGCACTTTTGAAAAAGTGACTTTGATATTTAGTGAGAATCCTGCGGCAAGTCATTTCACGCGTTGCACGCCGAATACGCCTTTGGGTTGTGGTTGTCCCAATAATAAAACAAAATGTGAGTTATTACCCGACATCACCGTTTTGGAAGAAAGTACTGCCAAAAACATGTGGGAACACCCATTTGACCCTGCAAAAGGTTATGGAATGTTGCAATTTGAGGTGAGTACGGTCAATATTGGCTCAGGTCCATTGGAAATTGTAGGGCGCGGTGCTTGGTATTGTGGCAAAGATACGGTCAATGATTCTTCCAAACCGTGCAAAGATGGCTCTTTTCCACGACAAATTATAAAACAAAATATTTATAATTTGGACAAAGGCGTGATTTCCATGCGACAACGCGATGCTGGTAAAATTGCTTTTGACAATAAACCGGGACATAATCATTTTCACGCAGACGATTATGCGCATTATCATTTGTTGGAAAAAATCGAGGGCAAAAAAGACCCGCATGATTGGAAAGTGATTGGCGAAGCCGAAAAAGCGAGTTTTTGCGCTTGGGATATGCAGTTTTGCAGCAGTCGTTTGAATAATTGTCAAGATGGAAAAGGTGGTTTTTTAACGGAACGCAATATGTTGAATTACGGCGCGGGCGGTTACAAAACCTGTGATGACCCCGATAGACAGGGGATTTCCGTCGGCGGGATTGATTGGTATGGTTTGAATTATGAAGGACAAATGATTCGTATCCCGCCAAATACGTATGATGGATTATATTATTTGATGATTGAAATTGACCCTTACCACCGTTTTGAAGAATCAAATATAGAAAATAATACTATCTTAATTCCAGTAACATTGAAAGCCCAAAAAGAACGCCCAAAATCCAAAAAAGGAAAATAAGGGGACGCATTTTTTCCACTACTTCGTTTTTTTAATTCAAAACGAAGATTCGAGCACAAAGTGCGGCAAGTTGAAACTTGCCGCACTTTTTTCTACTACTTTACGTTTTTGGATACAAGATTTAAGGTATTATGAATTATTTTCAAATATTAGTTTTAAAAATAAAACCTTTACAACAAATTTAAGTTTCAATGATGTATTGCTAAAAAAATCGCCTTATCTTTTTCCAAACCATTTTAAAACAATGATTTAAAAATCAATAATTTATCATTTTGATAAAAATATTGTGGAAAGACGTATCGATGAAAAAATTATGTAGCAAAATTAATTTTTAAACATCAATTAATGTATTTACTTTTGGGCGAAAATGAGCAACAAGGCGCAAAACAATAAGATTATTTTCGGATTAAAAATGCGGTCGTTGCGAACGGGACGCAATTTATCCTTTGCTGAGTTGTCCAAACATACGGGCATGGCGGTATCGTACCTCAATGAAATCGAAAAAGGCAAAAAATATCCGAAAGCGGATAAAATCACCCTTTTAGCGGCAGCATTGGAAACGACGAGTGCCGATTTGACTTCGGAAGAGATGCCTAAAAATTTTGCTCCCGTAGCAGATTTATTGCAATCCAACTTTTTGAATGAATTGCCGTTAGATTTGTTTGGGATTGAGATGAATAAAGTGGTCGAAATCATTGCGAATGCGCCGATGCGCGTTGGAGCTTTTGTATCGACGCTGGTGGAATTGGGGCGCAACTATGCGTTGCGCGAAGAAAATTTTTATTTTGCAGCCTTGCGTTCTTACCTCGAATTGCATAACAACTATTTCGAGGATTTGGAGGAGGCTGTGCGTCAGTTTGTGCGACAGCATCGCGTACCGATAGGTCATGCGTTGCCTGTGTCCTACTTGGCAGGTTTATTGGGAAAAAAATATGAAATTGAGGTCGTTGAGGATGGATTAGCACCGTATCCTGATTTACAAGCGATTCGGTCGGTGTATTTGCCAAAGCGTCGAAAATTGTTGTTGAATGGGCAGTTGAATGAGGCGCAAAAAGCCTTTCAATTGGGTAAAGAATTGGGGTTCAATGCGTTGCATTTAAGTGAACGGTCGAATACGGGTTCCTTATTGCGGGTAAAGACTTTTGAAGAAGCATTGAATCATTATAAAGCAGGTTATTTTTCGGCAGCTTTATTGATGCACCGCGATGGTTTTGTAAAGGATGTAGAACAATTTTTAAAACGAGATAAGTGGGACGGGCTTTTTTTGATACACTTGCTTGAAAAATATCAGGCATCTCCTGAGTTGTTGTGTCAGCGATTGACAGGTGTTTTGCCGCGTTTTTTTGATTTGAAAAAGATATTTTTCCTCCGTTTTGTGGAAGATTTGAAAGTAGGAAAAATAGAAATCAATAAAGAGTTGCATCTCGACCGAAAACATCAACCGCATGGCAATGGTTTGGATGAACATTATTGTCGGCGGTGGGTGTCGTTGACCTTGTTAGAGGATTTGAAACAGGGGGTGTTGACTGAAAAAGGTGGTTTTTTAGTTGGGGTGCAAAAATCGCATTATCATAAAACGAGTGACGAATATTTGTGTTTTTCGATAGCGCGCAAAGTCGGTGATGCTAAAAATGTGAGTGTGACGATTGGCATTTTGATAGATGCTACGGCGCATGCTAAAATTAAGTTTTTAAATGACCCTGCCTTATCGCGGCGAGAGGTGAGTACAACGTGTGAACGTTGTTCCGTAGTGGGGTGTGCGGAAAGGGCTGTGCCGCCGTCTGTGGTGTTGCGTCGAGAACAACGAAATCGAGTCAGTGAGGCGTTAAAAAAATTGTTGGAATAATAATCATTTCAAGGTTTGAATTAGGATTGGTAGGATTCAGTTTGGATTTTTAGGATGAAATCCTAAAAATCCAAACTGAATCCTACCAATCCTAATTCAAACTTTATAGGCTCTAATTTCTATTTTTTTTCCCTAAATATTTTTTTTAAAAATCAAATAACAAGCACTTTACAAGTGTAAAGTATTCTTTTTTAAAAATTTAAATATATAGATTTTTATAATGCAAGTGTTCACACCAGCACAAACTGAGTCAAACAAACCATTCTTCTTTAACTAAACAGACGGACGTTAACTATGGGAGCGCGTCAAACGACCGACTCGGCGGAGTTTAACCGCCTGCAACAGGCTTACAATCAAGCAATTGAAGCTTTCGAGGCAGCCACGCAAAACAAAAAAACTGCGAAAAAAGCCTTTAAAAAGGCTGAAAAAGAAAAAGCAGACAAGCAAACTCAATTCCTTGCTTTCCATGAGTTGGAAAGTGCTGGATTATTCAAACGATTGAAGGCGTTCCAGATGGAACAAGCCAAAATCGAATTAAAAGCGTTTGTCAAAGCTCAACCTAAGGTTGAAAAATCCAATCAAAAGGAGGACGATGTTATCGTCGTCACGCCGCCCGCCGATGCGGTTGAGCCGACGGAAACGGAAAAACAGGTAGAAGTGTTGGGTTTCGCGCCTTCGCTTGAGGTTGCACACGAGGAAATTGTGCATCAAATTACGGTAAAAGGGTTCCTGCCAACAGATGAGATGGCGGCAGAAGTGACCAAAGAAGCAGGTTTTTTTGATGAAGAGGAGCAGGATGAAGAAGCACTTTGTTCAAAGCCTGTGAGCCTGTTGCATTGATGGAGGTGATTGAAAATGAGGCAGTGGTGGAACATCATGTTATTGCGGCTGCACCGATGCCCGAAATCGTTGAAGTAGAAGAAATCGTTATGGAACATTCCGTTATTGCGCCTGTTGCATTGGTGGAAGTGATTGAAAATGACGCAGTTGTAGAACATCTTGCTGTGACAGCGTTGATGCCTGAAGTCATCGTTACGCCTCTTGGAAATGCGACGATTGAGGTTGCATTGCCTTCTAATACGCCTGTGGATGATGCCATTTATATGGCAGGTAATTTTAATGATTGGAATGCAAAAGATGAGCGTTATCAATTGACACGCCAAGCAGACGGCAATTATGGGATTCAAATTCATCCGCCACTGGGACGGGTTGAATTTAAATTGACACGCGGTAGTTGGGATACGACGGAAGGCGATTCTTTTGTAAATCGTCAATTTGACTGTGGTACTGAACCACTCGAAATCGGGACGTATGTAGCAGCATGGCGCGATTTGGGTACGCCGATTGTTACAGAGCAAGCAGTTGAAATTGTTTCAGAATTAGCGCATAACATTGATAATCAAGCGATTATAGAAGATTGCGGTGCTATCAATGAAATGGAAGCCGCAGCACATATCGTTGATAATCAAGCAATTATAGAAGATTGTGGGGCTATCAATGAAATGGAAGCCGCAGCACATATCGTTGATAATCAAGCAATTATAGAAGATTGTGGGGCTATCAATGAAATGGAAGTTGCTCATCATACTGAAAATCAAGCGATTGCAGAAGCCTGTGAAGCGATTCAAGAAGCGGAAGCAAAACATGCGATTGAAGTTGAACTGGAAAATAAGGAAGCATTGATTGTTGCCGAAGCAGAGCAAGACCTTGAAAATCAAGCGATTGCAGAAGCCTGTGAAGCGATTCAGGAGGCGGAAGCAAAACATGCGATTGAAGTTGAACTGGAAAACAAGGAAGCATTGATTGTTGCAGAAGCAGCACAAGTTATTGAAAATCAATTGATTGCAGAGGATTGTGAAAAAATAAATGCTACGGAAGCAGCCGTACAGGAAGTTGTGGAACATCAGGTAATTGCGGCATTAGCAGTACCTGATTTTGAAACAGAAATCGGCGCAGAAGTTACGCCTGTTGTGGAAACGCAAGTCGTTGAGCATCAAGTGGTTGCGGAAGTGGAGGCTGTTGCGGAAACGCAAGTCGTTGAGCATCAAGTGGTTGCGGAAGTGGAGCCTGTTGCGGAAACGCAAGTCGTTGAACATCAAGTGGTTGCGGAAGTGGAGCCTGTTGCGGAAACGCAAGTCGTTGAGCCTGTTGCGGAAACGCAAGTCATTGAACATCATACTGTTACAAATACAGCATCAACTACATCTGATGATGATGGACAGTATGACCATTGGGAACGCGACCAAAAATTTGTAGGCGACGATTTAAAAATTATCGAAGGTATCGGACCGAAAATTGAACAATTGTTAAATGATATAGGCATTTTAACACATCGCCAATTATCATTGATGAAAGTTGAATTTTTATCCGAATTGTTGAAAACGGCGGGTAAAAAATATGCGTCCCATGACCCTGAAACTTGGCCCGCCCAAGCAAAATTGGCGGCAAGCGGCAAAATGAGTGAATTGAAAAAATTACAAGCGCGGATTGTCTATGGACATTTGGATGCTTAATTTGATAGAATATGTTTCGGAAACCTTGAAGGTTTCCGAAACATACGCTTTTCACCAAATAATATTTTTCTATTTAAAACGACTTGTGTAACATGAGTTTTTTAGATACTAAAACCGTTGGTTCTCATTGGATGAACCAACGGTTTTTTATATCTTTGAGCGTTCATTGGGCGCACATTTCATCAACATCGTGGCGATTGCAACCCTATCATTCCCCACAGCATAAAAAAAGTGCGTCGCACCGCAATATTGGTAGCAAAACGATGGATAAATCCGTTTCGGAGGTGCGTCGCACCGCAATATTGCTAGCAAAACGATGGATAAATCCGTTTCGGAGGTGCGTCGCACCGCAATATTGCTAGCAAAACGATGGATAAATCCGTTTCGGAGATGCGTCGCACCGCAATATTGGTAGCAAAACGATGGATAAATCCGTTTCGGAGGTGCGTCGCACCGCAATATTGGTAGCAAAACGATGGATAAATCCGTTTCGGAGGTGCGTCGCACCGCAATATTGGTAGCAAAACGATGGATAAATCCGTTTCGGAGGTGCGTCGCACCGCAGTATTGCTAGCAAAACGATGGATAAATCCGTTTCGGAGGTGCGTCGCACCGCAACATTTGTAGAAACGGTTTGAATGTTACGGTGCTACGCACCTCAAACGGGGTTTTAATTCCGTTTTTCTACCAATGTTATGGTGCTACGCACCTCAAACGGGGTTTTAATTCCGTTTTGCTACCAATGTTACGGTGCTACGCACCTCAAACGGGGTTTTAATTCCGTTTTTCTACCAATGTTATGGTGCTACGCACCTCAAACGGGGTTTTAATTCCGTTTTGCTACCAATGTTGCGGTGCTACGCACCTTTTTTGATTTTTCTACCAATGTTGCGGTGCTACGCACCTTTTTTGATTTTGTGGGTAATGGATAAGGGGTTACAACTTGGACGACGTTGATAGAATATGCGCTCTATTTATTAACAACTCATTTTAAATCAATGAAGTACGCTTTCGCCATTATTGGCATCTTTTCGATTATGATGGAACCGCTTTCTGCTCAGAAAAACATTTCATTGGAAGATATTTGGCAAAAAGGGGCTTTCCGTCCTGCGCAGGTTGCAGGATTCAACTTTTTGAAAGACGGCAAGCATTTTACCACTTTCGATGGCAAAAACATTTATAGACACGATGTAACGACGGGGCAAAAGGTCAATACCTTGTTTGATACCACCGTTTTGGCAAATCCGAAAGACCGTCAATTGGCTTTTGAAGGGTTTGAATTGAGTACGGATGAGCAAAAAATATTATTTCAAACAGAAAGTGAAGCTATTTTTCGCCGTTCTTCTGCCGTCTCGAATTGGGTTTGGGATGTTCAACAAAAGACCTTTACGAAAGTGGATCCGCATTTGAAGCAAAATAATGCGACTTTCAATGCCAATGCGTCCCAAATTGCTTATACGGCTGCTAATAACTTGTATATCAAGGATTTAAAAAGTAATAAAATTACTTCTATCACCACTGATGGAAAACCAAATGCCATCATCAATGGCTTTTGCGATTGGGTGTATGAAGAAGAATTTGAATTTACCCGCGCTTTTGAATGGTCGCCTGATGGTTCAAAAATTGCTTTTTTGCGATTTGATGAGCGCGATGTCCGCGAATTTACCATGCAACTTTATAACGATGAAGCCTATCCGATTCATCAAACATTTAAATATCCAAAAGTTGGAGAAAAAAATTCGGTCGTAACGGTTTGGATTTACAACCTTGCCACAGGCAAAACGCAACAAGTGGATACCGATTCGGGCAGCGATATTTACGTGCCGCGCATTCAATGGACGACCGATAATCAACTTTGTGTTTTTAAAATGAATCGCCATCAAAACGATTTACAATTGTTATTGGTCAATGCTCAGTCGGGTAAAACATCGCTTTTATTACACGAAACGAATAAAGCATATCTTGAAATGATTGATAATCAATTGTTTTTCTTGAAAGATGGGAAACGGTTTGTCTGGGTTTCGGAGAAAAGTGGTTTTAGACATTTGTATTTACATGATATGAAAGGCAATGAAATGAAAGCATTGACACAAGGGAATTTTGATGTAGCGAATGTTTATGGAGTGGATGAAAAGCGGGATTTGGTCTATTATCAAGCGGCGGCGACCAATCCGATGGAAAAACAGGTGTATGCGGTGGGCATTGATTCCAAAATCAAACGCACGATTGCGCAACATAAAGGCACGAATCAGGCAGATTTTAGTCCAACATATGATTATTATTTGCTAACGCAATCCGCTATCAACAGACCGCCAACGTATTCGGTTTATAACAATGAAGGGCAAATGGTTCGCAATATCGAAGATAATAAATTGCTCGCCGCCAAACAAACCGAATATAATGCGGCAAATATCGAATTTTTCCAATTTAAAACACCTGAAAATGTTGATTTGAATGGTTGGATGTTGAAACCAAAAGATTTTGATGCCAAAAAACAATATCCTGTGTTTATGACGCAATATAGTGGACCCGGCAGTCAACAGGTGGTGGATGCTTGGAAAGGTCAAGATTATTGGTGGTATCAAATGTTAGCGCAAAAAGGGTACATCGTCGTTTGTGTGGATCCGCGCGGCACAGGTGGACGCGGTGAACAGTTTAAAAAAATAACGTATTTACAATTGGGTCATTATGAAACGATTGACCAAATCGAAGCGGCAAAATGGCTTGGCACTCAACCATTTGTAGATAAAACGCGTATCGGTATTTTTGGTTGGAGTTATGGCGGATACATGTCAAGTTTATGTATTTTGAAAGGCAATGATGTGTTCAAAGCGGCGATTGCGGTTGCGCCTGTGACGAATTGGAAATGGTATGATTCCATTTACACGGAGCGTTATATGCAAACCAACAAGGAAAATGCGAAAGGTTATGCGGATAATTCGCCCGTTTATTTTGCAGACCGCTTGAAAGGCAATTATTTATTGGTGCATGGGATGGGCGATGATAATGTGCATTTTCAAAATTCAGTCGAAATGGTCAACGCGCTGGTTCGGTCGAATAAGCAATTTGACACGTATTATTATCCCAATCGCAATCATGGTATCGGGGGTGGACTGACGCGTTTGCACCTTTATACCAAAATGACGCGCTTTTTAATGGAAAAATTGTAATATTTGAATCAAGAATGAAGGAAATGTAGGAATATAAGGATGCAAGTATTGGATTTTTTTGCAAAAAAATCGAACACTTGCATCCTTTATTTCTGATTCTTTCAAACACCCAACGTTCCAAACGATTAGTTTTATCAATGTACCTCATTTTGTTTTTGGCGTTTTAAAACCGAAATTCGGTGATTCGCCCGCACCACTACGGGGTCTTGAATCCCTAATTTATGAGCAAGTTGTTGGAATAATTGTTGGAATGCTGGTTTTTCAAAATCTTTAAGATTCAACCCTTGTTGCAATTGTTGAATCTCTTTTTCAGTCGCATCATTGCGCAAAGGGACGCGCATGATTTCACTTAAAATTCGATTGGATTACAAACCTTGATTGAATTTGCCCAAATCATCAATACTGACAGCAATTTTTTGAATCGTACCATCTGCTTGGATTTCGTCGGTCAACAAATAAGCATTTTGAGGTAGAATTTCCTCCGCCGCCAACACAAAAGGGGAATGTGTCGTAACAATCCATTGAATCTTTGGAAAAATCGTTTTTAGCTTTGTTAAAATTTTGCGTTGCCAGCGCGGATGCAAATGCAAATCTATCTCGTCTATCAAAACAACGCCTTGACCTTCTTTTAAAGGATATTCACTTTTGGGATTTGCCAAACATAAACGCCGAGCCAAATCACTCACTAAGACAAATAAATTCTTTTCGCCTGATGATAACTGATTGATTCCCATATTTTTATCATTTTTAGAAACGACTAAAAGGGGGTTTTTAAATTGACTTGGATCTATGTAAACATCTGTATATAACGTTTTATCATCGTCATTCAATATGGCAAGAATCGCTAATTTTACTTGTTCCAAAATAGGGTTGGGTGTTTTTGAAAAAATAACCATCTGACTTTGCCACACATACCATTCTAAGAACTGTTTGAAATTCAATCCACCACCCGTTAACGCATTCTCATATACGCTTAAAATTATATTTCGCTCATGGGTATCACTTACAATTAGATTTGCACGTTCTGACGAGTAATACATTATAATTGGTAAAGATTCCAACTGATCCTTGATATAAGCATTCCGTAACTTGCCAATTAAAGTGCTAATTTTACCTAATCGGGATTGAACATCTGTTTTATGAAGCTCTTTTGTGGTACTTATTTTTTCATATAATAAATCATTATCTAATTTGTAAGATATTAAATTAGAAATAGTTAAGTTATTTTTGCCTTGTTGTACATCATTTTCGACAAAATCTTTAGGTGGGTCAATAATTCCTAATCGCTTGCCCTCAATCATAGTTCGAGTAAAAATAACTAATGTTTTGGCAATTCCTTCCAAAAGGCTCGTTTTGCCCGCCCCATTTTCGCTGATAAAAACAGTCAATTGTTCATCAAAAGACACTTTGAGGTCATCGAAAAGTCGAAAATTTTGAAGATGGACTTCTTTTAGTTTTAATTCTAATCTCATGTTTGTCTCTTTTTTTGATGAAAAAAAAGCCGTAACTACCTGATTTTTAAATAGTTACAGCGTTTACTGGGGAATCAACAGCAATTTCCGCTTTGGAAAATTTTTGAAATAGGATGCTTATGATTTCAAAGATTGGAAGGATGTTTTCAGTTGAAAAACGCAAATTAGAATTCTAAAAAATCCTTTTTATCCTTCAAATCATAAGCATCCTATTTCAAATTGGAAAATTTTTGAAATAGGATGCTTATGATTTCAAAGATTGGAAGGATGTTTTCAGTTGAAAAACGCAAATTAGAATTCTAAAAAATCCTTTTTATCCTTCAAATCATAAGCATCCTATTTCAAAGATTGGAAGGATGTTTTCAGTTGAAAAACGCAAATTAGAATTCTAAAAAATCCTTTTTATCCTTCAAATCATAAGCATCCTATTTCAAAGATTGGAAGGATGTTTTCAGTTGAAAAACGCAAATTAGAATTCTAAAAAATCCTTTTTATCCTTCAAATCATAAGCATCCTATTTCAAACGATTCGTTAAGCGAAAAAGTACATCATCCACACCATCGAACCTGATAATAAACCTGCATAGAATATATCCGATTTGTAAAAAGGTGTTTCCGAATCCGTTGTCTTCCAATACCATAAACATAATAAAAAAGTCAATATCGCCGCAGGAATCGCTACGATTTGAGGCGAAACCAATCCGTTATAAGCCAAAAATATCATAGGAATATGGATTGCCGCCACTTGTAACAAGACTTTTCCGATGCCGCCAAATGGAATAACCAATTCGTAAGCCGCGCCTCTATCGCCTTGCGGATGCGTGCGATTGAAGATTTTGCTTAAAATCACTAAAAAAATCGAACCGATTACGGTGATACTGAAAACCCGATATAAAAATCCAAAAGTCACTCCAAACGTATCACGGATGATGGCAATATGAGTTAACACATTTTCATACACCCAATCGCAACTCAACCCTATCAATGGACTTCCCAACAATACAATTACAGCCGCAAAAGGGTGTGTTTGTCGCCAAAGAACGCCCCAAAAGAAGGTAATCACCAATCCTGGTTTGATGTAAGAAGTGCGTTTGGCAATATCTAAGAAAAAATTGCCATTTGAATTAGGGTCAAAAGTTGCCCAAGCGAGTACACAGGCAATGGCGCAAATAAGCACCACAAAACCTTGTCCGAAGCGGACGACTTCATTATCAGGCGCGTTTGGCTTGATGTATTTTTTAAATAAGTCATAAGCAGCCATCGTCGAAACGGAGTTCATCATGGAGTAAATCGCCGAAAAAATAGCGCAAATCAAGCCTGCCAAAATCAAGCCTTTTACCCCATAACCGTCTGGAACGACGGTTTTCAATAACATCAAAAAAGTGTCATCGGGCTTAATCGCGTTTTCGCCAAAGCGGGCTTTGAATAAATAAAAGGCAGCAGTACCTGCCCCAATCGAGCAAAAAGGGATTAATAATTTTAAAAAACCTGCTGCAATAATGCCCAATTTGGCATCTCTATCGGTTTTGGCAGCCAAAACGCGTTGCACTTGATATTGATTGGTCGTCCAATAAAACAAATTTAATATGGTCAAACCCGAAAAAATGCCCAACCAAGGGAGGTCTTTATGGTTCGCGGGCAAATAAAGGTGCATTTTGTTGGCAGAAGCATGATCCATTTTCAATAAGCCACTCAATCCACCAATTTCGGGCTGCATGTAAGTCATGGTTCCCATTAAAATTACGGCGGTTATCATAATGACGGTTAAAATATTATCTGCCATGACGACGGATTCCATTCCGCCAAAAACGGTAAACAAAATAGTGATAACGGCTATCAGTAAAATTCCTTGCCCATAACTCAATGCGTAGCTCGTGCCAACCGTCAAAAGTCCTAACATCCGACTGCCGATGTAGAAGCCGCCCACCAACGTAATGATGATAAAAGTGATAATCAAAACGGTATAAGCCAACCGCGCTTGGGCATTATACCGTTGTTCTAAAAACTGGGAAAGGGTGAAAAATTGCCCTTTTCGGTACAATGGTATAAAAACATACGCTAATATGAGAATCGCAGGAATCGCCCAAATCTCATAATGGCTTTGCGCAAAACCAACCGAATAACCAACGCCCATCATCCCAACAATTTGTTGTGCATGAATGTTCGTGCCGAAAATCGAACCAGCCACAGAGTACCATTTTAAAGAACGCCCTGCCATAAAATACGTTTCCGCATCTTTTTGTTTTAAATTGGAATACATACTGGCTACCACCAGAAAAAGCAGCAGCAACACCACAACCATTAAATCAATGGTACTCAATGTTTTTAACATGATGAATTATTTTGTTACACTTAAACGTTTAGGATTAAATAGGAACGCGGATGACGCGGATTGGGCGAATTTACGCAGATTTTTTATTTTAAAACAAAAAATTCGTGCAAATTCGCTCATCCGCGTCATCCGCGTTTCAATTGTATCCTAAATTACACCGATACGCCGTAATCGCGCAACGCATCATTCAACGATACTTTTTTATCCGTCGAAGGCTTGCGTTTGCCAATAATCAAGGCACAGGAGACTTGATATTCGCCCGCAGGAAATTTTTTCGTATAACTACCCGGTATCACCACCGAGCCAGATGGCACTCGTCCGCGATACGTAACTGGTTGATTTCCAGTTACATCGATAATATGCGTTGATTGCGTCAGCACGACATTCGCACCTAAAACCACTTCTTTTTCAATGTGAACGCCTTCCACCACAATGCACCGCGACCCAATAAAACAATCATCTTCGATAATCGTCGGAGTCGCTTGCACGGGTTCGAGTACGCCGCCAATGCCAACGCCGCCACTCAAATGCACATTTTTACCAATCTGAGCGCAAGAACCGACGGTTGCCCAAGTGTCAACCATCGTGCCTGACCCAACATAAGCACCGATATTTACATATGAAGGCATCAAAATTACGCCTGCTTCCAAAAAAGCACCATATCGCGCTACCGCAGGCGGCACAACACGCACTTTTTGCCCTGCATAATCGGATTTCAATGCCATTTTATCATGAAATTCAAACATGCCGACTTCGGTTGTTTTCATTTCCTGAATGGGAAAATAGAGAATGACCGCTTTTTTGACCCAATCATTGGTTGCCCAAGTGCCGTTTTCAGTGGGTTCTGCAACACGCAATTTGCCTTTGTCCAACAATTCAATGACTTCTCGAATGGTATTTTTAACCACTTCGTTTTTCAACATGGTGCGGTCTGTCCATGCTTGTTCGATAATTTTTTGATGATTTTTCATTGTATAATTAATTGATAATGAAACACATAGGTCACATAGGAGGATATAGGACACATAGTCTAAACAAACGGGCTATGTGTCCTATGTCTCCCTATGTGACCTATGTGTTAATTAATTGATTTAAAAGTCCTGCTGCCATGTGTAATTAATTGATAATGAAACACATAGGTCACATAGGAGGATATAGGACACATAGTCTATTTTTCAAACAAACGGGCTATGTATAATTAATTAATGAAACACATAGGTCACATAGGAGGATATAGGACACATAGTCTAAACAAACGGGCTATGTGTCCTATGTCTCCCTATTTTTCAAACAAACGGGCTATGTGTCCTATGTCTCCCTATATGACCTATGTGTTAATTAATTGATTTAAAAGTCCTGCTGCCATTTCAATCGCTTGCGGTTTGCCGACATCTATCCAAATATCGTTTTCGTGCAACCAACCCAAAACAGGTTGTTTCCGCGCCACTTTGAGGTATAAATCTATCATCGAAAAAACTTCCTCCTCTGGCATGAGTTTGAAAATTTTTGGATTCAACACTTGATACGTGCTAAACGCATACATTTTCAAGGCTTGTTGACGCGCTTGCCGACTAATTTTAATATCACCCGATTTAATATTTGCCCAACCATACAATTGCATATGCGCATCATGCAACATATAACGACTCGTTTCCCGCCGTTGAACCGCATAGGTCGCAATTACTTTTTGATTCACATGATAATTTATCAAGGATTGTAAATCAATGTTACTCAACACATCCGCGTTACAGACTAAAAAAGGTTCTTTATATTTTTCAAAAAACCAAGCCGCTTTTTTCAAACCGCCGCCTGTATCCAACAACTTTTCGCGTTCATCTGAAAAAGCAATGTTGATTCCAAAAGCCTTTTTTTCGGCAATAAAGGTTTCAATTTGGTCTGCAAAATGGTGAACATTGATGATAATATCCGTTACACCCAATTTTATAAGGCGACGAATATTGATTTCCAACAAAGAGATGCCACCGACTTCTACTAAGGCTTTCGGGCGGTGGTCTGTCAAAGGGCGGAGGCGTGTACCGAGTCCTGCCGCAAAAATCATAGCGCGCATGGTTCTACTTTTTTATAGTCAATCACCGTTGGTTTGCTCGTCCCGATGTATTGAATTATCAACGCATAAAATTGATTATCAATGATTTGCGTTTTTTGAAAGGATTCAAAATCAAAATGAAGCGGCAATACAATATAGCGATTTTTTTGATGATTCAAACGCAATCCGTTCAATAATGCATATTTTTCGACCCGCTCGACTTCTTCCAAAAGCCACGTTTTAGGCTTCATTTTGGGAAACAAATAATAATCAATCGCTATAAGTTCGCGCAAAATCACGTCCTCTGGATAATGCTGCATGGCAAAATCGGCTAAAATCTCAAATACATCCGTCAAGGCATATTGATGAAACGGTTTCCGTTCCACAAAATGAAAACCCAAACCGCGCAAAAAATCAAAAATACTGTATTTACCTGTCACATATCGGAGCGTGTGCAAGGTGCGTTTTTTATTCCAATAAATCTCCAAAGCATTCTCTAACAACTCAATCTGATGTAATTCAGCCCTTGATAAATAATTACTTTCTATAATTTGATAAGGCGGATTCGGGTCATAAATGAAACCATGTTGTTCCGCTTTATGACGAACAGGCGTACCTTTTAAGAATTTCAAGAAACCAAGTTGCAATTCGGGCGCGAACAATTTAAAAACTTCTTCAAAACTATATTGAATATCGCCCCAATAATCCAATGCCAAACCCACTATCAAATCCAAGTGCATTTCCACTTTATGTTCCAATTGTTGGATAATGCTCTTGGTTTTATCAAAACTTTGCTTGCGACTGACTTCCAAATTCGCTTTTTGATTCACCGTTTGAATCCCAATTTCAAACCGAAACAAACCTTTTGGCACATGTTCATTAATAAATTTTATAATATCAGGATGCAAAATATCAGCCGTAATCTCAAATTGAAACACATTTTCGGGGCGATGATGCGCCAAAATAAATTTAAAGATGTCTATCGTGAAATCGCGTTTGATATTAAAAGTCCTATCTAAAAATTTTATCACGCGTCCATGCGTCATCAAGTACAACAAATGCGCTTTTATCGTCTCATTCGGCAAATACCGCACTTTATTATCCAAACTCGCCAAACAAAATTCGCATTTATACGGGCATCCGCGAGAGGTTTCGATGTAACACACCTTATTATACAACTCTTCAGGCGTATCATTTTCATACGGATTGAGGTCTTTGTACAACGATAAATCAAACATCTGCGTTGTTTGAAAATATCGAATGCCTTGATTATCATCCTTTTGAATCAAATTCGGCACGTCCTTAACATTCGGATACGCATCCAAAAAGTTTTTAAAAGGCACTTCGCCTTCGCCCGTAATGATGTAATCGACTTGTGGCAACACGATGACATCTTGCCAATCATAACTCACTTCGGGACCACCCAACAAAATTTTAATTTGCGGATTCAAGATTTTAATACGCCGCGCCACTTCCAACGTCTGCATAATATTCCAAATATAACAGCTAAACGCCACCACATCATAGCGGGCGCAGGCTTCCGCAATGCCGTCTTTATCCTCTTTGATGGTAAATTCGCGCCAAGACAACCCCGTGTGTGCTTTGTTAAGTTCGTATAAAAGGCGAATAGCGAGGTTGATGTGAATATATTTCGCGTTCAGCGTGGTTAGTAAAACAGTCATAAGCAGCATTTAAAATTAAAAAAAATCGCAAACCGATAAGCCGGATTTTGTCCCATTCCAACAGGAATAGTCTCCATCATTTATCTACGTCGTGGATCACTCCAAAACTCTATCTGCCTACCCCTCCCGCGAGTCGAGCCGACTCGTTTTAGGCTATATTGCTACGCCTAATTCGGGATGTACATGGCATTTCAACCCGCAAGGTTTACCCGCAACCCGTTTACACGCAGTCGCCGTGCGCTCTTACCGCCCATTTTCACCCTTACCTCTCATTAGAAAGGCGGTTTTTTTCTGTGACCCTCTCTGTTACCCTGCCCTTTCGAGGCAAAATACCCACCCGTTAGGTGGTGCGGCTGCTCTGCGTTGTCCAGACTTTCCTCATTTTTGGCAGTTGCCAAAACCGCGATGGAGTGGTTTGCGATTTATAAGGGGCAAAAATAATCTTTTTTAGCATCTTTTCATATTCAAACATCGTTTTGTGTTCGATTTACATCATTTTTTAGTAGTTTCCAAAGCCAACTTTCGCAAAGTCCATTTTTAATAAAAAAAAATCGTTAAATTGGCTTCAAGATTCAACTTTTGTAAAAAAGGCAGTTTTCACCTACAAGACCTAAAAGCATCCTAAATTCCTGCATTTCCAATTCAAACTGGGTTAGTTGCAATTTTTTTGTACCTTTGCAAAAAATTAGTTGTTATGTCAGACCAAAATTTTGTAGATTACGTCAAAATATGTTGTAAGTCGGGGAACGGTGGTTCAGGTGCGCTGCATTTTCATCGGGCTAAATTTATTCCCAAAGGCGGACCCGATGGCGGTGACGGCGGCAGGGGTGGAAATATCATTTTGCGCGGCAACCGTAACGTGTGGACATTGTTATCCTTAAAATATCGCAAACATGTTGCCGCAGGAGACGGCGGCAGGGGCGCGGACAATAATAAACATGGCGCAGACGGCGCAGACCTTTTTTTAGAAGTGCCACTTGGAACGGTTGCAAAAGATGCCGAATCGGGAGAAATTTTATTTGAAATCACGAAAGATAAGGAGGAACGGGTCTTGGCACAAGGCGGGCGCGGCGGAAAAGGCAATGCTTTTTTCAAAACTTCGACCCATCAAACACCCCGTTATGCCCAAACAGGCGATGAAGGCATGGAAGTATGGCGCATTTTGGAGTTGAAAACGTTGGCAGATGTAGGTTTGGTTGGGTTTCCGAATGCGGGCAAATCGACTTTGTTGGCGGCGGTGTCGGCGGCAAAACCTGAAATTGCACCCTATGCGTTCACGACCTTGAGTCCGAATTTGGGCATTGTCGCGTATCGGGATTTTCAATCTTTCGTGATGGCAGATATTCCGGGCATCATTGAGGACGCGCATAAAGGCAAAGGTTTGGGACACCGATTTTTGCGTCACATTGAACGGAATGCGACTTTATTGTTTATGATTCCTTGTGATACACAAGATATTAAAAAAGAATACGATATATTACTCAATGAATTGAAATTATATAACCCAGAATTATTGGACAAACCACAAGTTTTGGCGATTACGAAATGCGATTTAATTGATACAGAATTAGAAAAAATGTTGAAGAAAAATTTGCCGAAAGGCATGCCGCATGTGTTTATTTCCGCCGCAACAGGCAAAGGATTGACGAAATTGAAAGACCTTTTATGGGAGCATATTAATGTGTAAAATATTTTGTGCGATACAATTGGAACGCGGATGACACGGATTGAGCCGATTTTCGCGGATTTTTTTACAATACAGTTCGTAAATAATTTGTAAATCAATTCGAGTATAACTTGCGTCAAGTTTGAAACTTGACGCAAGTTATACTCGCAAAGGGCATAGATTAAGTTGAAAATTAAAAAAAAATCCGCGAAAATCGGCTGAATCCGTGTCATCCGCGTTCCAATTGTATCCTAATTTTCCAATAAACAACTCAAAATAACAAACCAAAATTCACAAATTAATGTTCAGGAAAATCCTTTTCCCATTCATAAACATACTCATAATTCCTTATTTACATACACAAAATCCTGAAAATCTTGGTGTTACGATTAATTCTATGTACCAAGAAGGCTATCCATTGATTGCGCCAGATGGTCAGACGTTGTATTATACGCGTTTGGGGCATCCGCTAAATGTAGGGGAAGCGGATTTGGAAGATGTCTGGATGTCGGTGCGGCAGGCGGGCGATACTTGGTCTGCGCCCATCAATTTGAGTGCGCCTATCAACAATCGAGAGCCTAATATTATTGCGGGCGTTAATATTGATGGCAACAAATTATTTTTAAAAGGCGGTTATGAACGCAATGCCGCTTCTATTTTGTATTTATCGCGCAAAAGTCAGAGTCGAGTTTGGTCTGCGCCGCGCTCCATTCAATTAGGCGAGTGGCGGAGTAAGGCTTTTTCTGAAAATTACACAGTGAATGCACAAGGCAATATTGCCATTTGCGCCCTTGAATCCCCTCCGATTTTTGGTCAAAAGGGGCAGACGCACTTATATGTTTCAATCAAAAAGGAGTCATCTGACACTTGGTCAACCCCACAATCTTTGGGTACAGCAGTGAATAAGGATGGAAAAATGCTTTTTGGATTCCTTGCGTCTGATGATAAAACCTTGTATTTCAATAAAAAACACAATAATGAAAATCATATTTATGTAACACACCGTTCTGATGATACTTGGCAAGCTTGGTCCACTCCGATTTTAGTGGAAACAGGTGGAATCCTTTTGACGGATGCAACGGCGTGTAGCGTTTCGGCGGCGGGCGATTATTTGTATTTCAATGCCATGCAGCAGGAGGAAGGCACGATGGATTTGTACCGAGTGCGGTTGCCCGATGAAGCGCGCCCCGAAGCAATGATTTCGATTGCAGGCAGCGTTTTAGAAGGGGAATCAACCATTGAAAACGCACCCATAAGGTTGCAATTTTTAGAAAATGGCAAAACAAAATTGGTTTATTTTGATAATAATCGAGATTTTAAACTAATTATTCCGAAAACAGGTGATATTTTATTTGGTTTAGAAAGTCAAAATGGTTATGCTGAAACAGTGGTTTTGGATGCTTCCAATACCCTTTCCGCAGATCCTGATAATGATACAAGCCCTTGGACGACCAGTATTGACCCCGAAATTGAACAATTGGAATTGAAAATTGCAACTTTAGACCGTCAGTTGCAACGAACCGAAGTGCGCCGCAGCACCGAACAAAATCGGGTCTATACGATGCCAATTCCTTTGCCAACACAGCCTAAAAAAAGATCCGTTGTTGCTAAAAATTCGACTCCCAATCCAGCAATAGAGTCTTATGCACTGAATGGTGGGAGTCAAGAAATACAAGAGTTGAAAAATAAATACAATAAAATACTTCAAAATTCAAAACAAAATACGGATAAAAAGGCTTCGCCCGCAGAAGATTCGGAGGATGCGCCCTATCCTGAACCCCAAAAAGATGCAGAAGTAGCGCGTTTAGAAGCGCGTTTAAAAAGTCAAAATCCGACGCGTGAACAATCGGTTACGCATCAAGATACGCTCTCTCATCAAAACATTCGGTTTTATATCCAACAAATGCAGTTAATTTGGTCGTTGGAATTGCAATTGCAACAATTGGAAACGGTGCGCGAAACGCTCGAATCTGAATTGCCAGAGGTGGAACGCTATTATTTGAATGGAACGATTCGCGAAAAACAAAAGCAATTGCGTACAGCCCTTTCCAATGAACAATATAAAATGAGTTATACGCGGCAGGAATCGGATGTAACGGCGGATTATATCGCGCCTTTGCATTTGACTTGGCGGGTGACGGTTCGAGAGGCACAATTCACTGCGTTGAAATGCGATATACATTATACGATTCAGAAATTAGTTCGAGACAAACATCAATCTGAATTGACTACGCGCCGCCGTGACCAAGAAAGTGCCAATATTCATGGGGCTTTATCGACTAAAAATGGTACGCCTACAGCGTTTGGTAGGGCGGGCAACAATGCTTTTTTAAGTCAAAAAATCGTTTTGAAAACGCATCCTGCTCAAGAAAATGAAATTTTTCCTCTAAATGGTGTATTTTTTAACACGAATGCCGCCACTTTGAGGAACGAATCGGTTTGGGAATTGGAATTATTGGTTCAATTTTTAGAAAAAAATCCGCGTTTGGGCGTTGAAATTCGCGCGCATACGAACGGGTTGTGCAGTCAAATCACGGCGCAAACCCTCACCGAAAGTCGGGCAAAAGCAGTGGGCGATTTTTTAAAAGCCAAAAATATTGCGCCAAATCGCGTCGAAACCAAAGGAATCGGCAAAAATGAACCGTTAATATCCAACGAAACGGCAGAAGGCAGGCGCAAAAATCAACGGATTGAAGTACGCTTATTCAAAATTTAATTTTTAAATAAACTTGTTCAAAAAAGACGCTTTTTCCAACGAAAAAAGGTGTCGCCAAATATAATTCTGAAAACGCGTTTTATCAAATAGTTGATAATCAATTATTTACAAAAAATACGAAAAATCATACAATATTTTTATGATGCGTTAAGAACCGTCACAAAATTTTTTTCAAAAAAAACGAAAAAAAAACGTGACCAATTTGGGTAGCCTTTGTCTCTATGGTGTCTTTAAAAATTATTTTAGTCAAAAAGTAATCAAAAAAATTTACGATGAAAAACGCTATCAAAGCTTTGGCAATTTTCGCTGTTTGTGGTTTAGTTTCTTGCGGTGAAGAACCGAAAAAAGTAGAAGCTCCAAAAGAAGCTGCACCTGTTGCTGCTGCACCTGCTGTTGATTCAGCTGCTCTTAAAGCTACTGCTGACAGCGTAGCAAAAGCTGCTGCACCTGCACCTGCTGCTGGCGCAAAAACGGCTGCACCTGCTGCTGGCGCAAAAGTTGCTGCACCTGCACCTGCTGCTGGCGCAAAAACGGCTGCACCTGCACCTGCTGCTCCTGCAAAAGGTCACTAATTAGCGACAGTTTGTCAAAATGCGATAAGTTCGCACCAAAAATAACCGATAGTTTTTTTGTTTTTCAAGAAACTATCGGTTATTTTTAGCTAAAATAGATTTTTTTTGATTCTTAAACTTTTTTATAGACCTATTGCTTGCAAGTTCATTGTTGTAAAAATCGATGATTTCAAAAAAAAAGATTGAATGGTGTGTATGATTCTTTTGAAATTGTCTTTCCATAGAAAAAATTGTGTCCTTCTATATTTGTTAAGTGGCAACTATTATAAAATAGCTGCCATTTTTTCGTTTTAGGCAGTTCCTGCCTGCGGAATCAAAAAACGATCCATACAAATTGCCACTTTTTCCCAACCAAGTTCCATAAACAAATTGTGTCCCATCCCTTCAAAAAAAACAGGTTTTACGCCATAAGCAGTTGCTGTTGCCGTCACATCGCGCACGCCAAATAAAAAATCTTCTGCCCCGCCCAATACTAAAACAGGTGTTTTACTTGGTTTTGGTTTCGGCAAATCCAAACACAACATGTCCCAATACGCAAAATAGGATTCTTCTTTTAAATTTTTTAAAACATACTGTGTTAAATCATTCTCTCTATGAGTTCCGAAAAAATAGCGTTGCGCCCGTTCTACATCCTTAAACAAAGGTAGAAAACGCCGTGTCAAATTGAGATTTGCAAAAAGCAGTGGATAATGCCATGCCGTTTTCAACGTCACCCGCCAAACGCCATGCGGCGGTACCGCGGCAATCAATATTAATTTTTCAATATTTATAATTTTTTGATTTAAAATATGTTGTGCAACATGTCCGCCCATCGAATGCCCTACTAAATAAATCGTACCCGAAAGCGTTGCTAAAAAACGTGTCGCATCTTCGACATAATGTCGAATCCGACGCGTTTTATAATTGCCATCAAACGGACTTTCACCATGTCCGCGCAAGCTCAATGCGTAAGGATCATACCCTTTTGAGGCAAAATAAGGCAACAAATTGTTTTCCCAACACCATGCGCCCATGCACGCGCCGTGTATGAAAACGATATTGCCTTGTGTAGGCGCAGACAATACCGATGCGTGTCTGATTTCTAAAAGCACCATGATTAAGCCTGATTTAATTGATTTAAAAGTCGTTTTCTAAAGGCGTGATAATGCACCGTAATCGTATGGCGTGGCGTGTCAATCTGTTGAAAATCAGGCTGTTGCATTTCTTTTTGAATCAAGGTTTCCATATTTTCGGGGCGTTTCCACTTGCCCGAAAAGGCACGAGCCATGATTTTTGATTGCAATTCCGCCCCAGGCCAGATGCAGCCCAAAGGTTGAAATAAACCAATGAAAAATAAATTATCGAAAGTTGGATGTATCATCCGCAACCAAAGCGGCGGCGTTCCTTTGGAATAATCCACCAAATTTTTATCAAAAAAAGGATGTGCAATAATATAACCTGTACAGGCAACAATAACATCATATTCTGATTTTGAACTATCCGTAAAATGCACTGTATTACCTTCTAAGCGTGCAATGTCAGGACGCGGTTTGATTTTCCCATGTCGAATCGTATAGAATAAATCTTCATTAATCGTCGGATGATGCGAGCCAAATGGTGTTGTCGGATTGGGCAAACCGTGCATCGCATTCGTGCCATTGCGCAAACGCAACATCCATTCAATGCTTTTTTGCCAAATTTGAATGGGCAACCAATTCAAATTGCCGCCAATCGTATCGGAAGGTTTTCCACCCATGAATTTGGGCGCAATCCAGTAACCGCGCCGCCAACTTAAATCCACTTTTTGCGCCACTCGCGCCGATTCGACCGCCACATCACAAGCCGAATTGCCGCCGCCAATGACTAAAACGCGTTTATCTTTGAACCGATTAAACCGTTTGACCTGATGCGAATGAATGAATTCGCCCGAAAACGAACCCGCATATTGCGGCATGCGCGGCAGCCAATGATGCCCGTTGCAAACCGCTAATCCATCAAAAATAGTTTCGGATGGAATGCCATTTTGAGTGGTGGAAACGCGCCATTTTTTATCATCGGTTGGCTCGCAATGATTCACCCATGTTTGAAATTGAATATGTGGATACAATTGAAAATGAGCCGCATAGCTCTTAAAATACGTTGCCAAATGCTGATGCGAAGGATAATCAGGATAATCCGCAGGCATTGGAAAATCGTCATATTGCGACAAGGTTTTGGATGAAATAATGTGCGTTGTTTCAAAAACAGAGGAATGCCCTTCCGTCTCGCTGAACAACCAATTGCCGCCCACATCATTGCCCGCATCGAAAACGGTGACTTGATGACCTTCATCCAATAAATTTTTAGCGGCGGTAATCCCAGATGGACCCGCGCCAATAACTGCTATTTTTTTCATACCCAATATTTTTTTTTGAATTGTTGAAGCACAAAAATAACCTTTTTTATTATTCATTAAAGTAAAAATGACAAATCTATTAGATGGGTTTGTCATTTAATATTTGTGTTTAACCAATATAATGCTTTTTTATGAAGATTCAAAAAAATCCCTAAATTACAAACGTCGCAAGCATTTTCAAATGCTTACGACGCAAGATATCTTGTTTTGAAAGAAAAGCCGTGAAAACTACATCAAGCCAATATTCACCAATGATTTGTAAATCAATTCGAGCATAACTTGCGTCAAGTTTAAAACTTGACGCAAGTTTATTTTTACATTTAGAAAATGTATAGATACTGACCAGTGCACACATTCTCATGTTACGCAAGTCTTTTTTGAAGGCAAATCTAAGTGCGTTCGATAGTGAAATTTAAAATCATAATTTCAATCGCGCCAATTTCAAGTTGCTGTAAAACAGTGAGTAATGAATATTGAATTTGATTATAAATTAAATTTTTATTATTTTCATCCACATAGAAAACGATGCCTTTATCCGCAGGAATCAAAGCAGGTATTTTTTGTTGTCCGCGCCCAAAAGTCCCGATTTGCATATTAGACGATGCGATTTTACGTGCTTCTATGAAATCCATCCTTGTTTTAAAGAGATTGATTCGGTGATTATAATATAAAATTTTACATTCATTTCATTAATCGCTCCTTTAAAATAACTCCAAATTTCCGCAAAATGGCAATAATTTTCAACAACTGTTCTCGATTCAACGAATTGTAAATCTCCGATACACAATATTCTTTACCAATCATGGTCACGAATCGCCAATTCCCGCCCATAATTTCAACCCCATAAAGGGGATGTTGGTTGTTATTTTTGACTTGGGCAATCAAAAACGCTTCTAAAAGTTGCGCCATCGAATCGCCAGATGGATTTTTATACGGTTTGTACTCTTGGAAATGAAAAAAAGGTGTTCTGAAATAATCCAACGTCCCTTTCGCTAACATAAAATCCGATTTCACCGTCAATTTAATATTTTCGACTATACCCGAAATCGTTTTATCGAAATAACTCATCACTTGGTCACTGTCTTCTAACAAGCCCAAGTCCAATATTGGACTAATAAATTTCATTTTTAAATCCTCTTCCTGCCAACCCGAAAGATATTTCTTAATTTTCAGAAGTGCTTTTTCAAAAATATATTGTTCAGGCACGTTCAAAACAGGCGGAGCTACATTAAGCCATTCCTCCATCTCAGGAGTGAGATAAGTGATAATGCGCGTCAAATTGAAAGCATCCATTAATTCGCCTTCACTCCATTCTTTTCGAGTCCGTTCCTCTTTTGGAGGCTTTGGGGTTTTTGTAACCTTATCCTTTTTAACTTTAGCCATTCGATTGATTTTTTGATGCGAACCTAAATCATTTTTTGAAAATCGCTCCAAAGATAAGTATTTTAACACAAAAAGAGATTAAATTAAAAGACGACAGCCTCGAAGTAATGATACTTTGAGGCTGTTAGTTATATTGTGTTGGCAGCGACTTACGCTCCCACGTTCGCGGGACGCAGTAACAGCAGCGCAAGCAGGCTGAACTGTTCTGTTCGGAATGATTATTATTTCAAAGTCAATCGCTCAACAAGCGATAAAAGCGTTTTCTTCTCCTCTCGCAAAACAGCGATTTCATCTTTTAAGACTTGAATTGTTAACTCAAATGTTTCTTTTTGATATTCATAAAAATTATAAGCGACTTTTTGATTTTGAGAAATATGAAAATTAGGGGATTCTGACCCAATAATATCCCAAATCGGTGCTTCCAAAATCATTGATAATTTTTCTGCTTTTTCAACAGATAGTTTTATTTGCCCATTTTCTAACCGCGAGTAAGCATTTTGAGAAACACCCAATTTCTCTGCAACATAATCTTGCGTATAGTTTTTTTGCTCTCGCAACTGCTTTATTTTCAATCCATTCATATATTATATCTTTTTCGGATAAATAATAATTTTTTATGCTAAATTATAGCTTTTAAAGAACAAAAGTATGAAATAGTTTTCAGATTTTTGTGCCACAAATCAAAACTTGTTAAAAAGTTTTTATTTTGAAATTAAAATCAAGGAGTAACTGAAAATCCCGCGCCTTGCGAACAGAGTAAGCGAATTTACCGAAAGCGTTAAGTAGGTCATTTAATTTATTTTTCTTATGGCAGCACAAGCAGCAAAAGTAGCCTTGCCATTTACTTTAAAATTTGCAACTCCTGTGAATAAGGCTTCATTCACAACAAAAGAGGCGGTTGAGGAATTAAAGTATGATGCAAAGCAACAAGTTAATTTAGCATCTGTAAATCCTTCTATGGCTTTTAGTACTTGCAGTCAAGATTCCAAATCAACTCCAGGTGGTTTATTGGGTAAGGATTGGGACACAGATAGAACTAAAGACGATTAGTTCGGTAAAAGTTGGATTCCAATAACAATTTGATGGAATCCAACTTTTATTTTTATTTTTAAAAACAAAATATTTAAATTTCAATATGAATAATAAAATATTGGTTATTACTGCAAAACCAGATGTCCATTGTGATTATGTAGCCCTAAAACTACGACAAAAAGGGTATGATATTATAAGGCTAAATACTGAAGACATGCTTCTTAACACAAAGTATGAGTTGACAATTGGCGAAAATGGAGTCGCGTCATACCATTTTTATATTAAAGATGCCGATATTCACTTTGAGAAAAACGATTTTAAGGTGGTTTGGTTTAGAAAACCGATGCCCATAGATGAAATTGAGAATTGTGACGAAGCGAGCATTCAGCAGTTCATTGAAACAGAATACCGAGAGTTTTTACTTTCGTTCTATGGCATCTGCAAAGCAAAAACATGGGTGAATCCTTTTTGGTCGAATCGAATTGCAGGTCATAAATTACCGAACTTAGAACTGGCACAGTCATTAGGGCTCAATATTCCGAAAACCATTGTAACGAATAATCCTGAAACGGCTACCCGATTTGCGGAAAATTGTGCTTGGAATATACTGGTTAAACCATTCCTCTTTGAAGGATTCAATCTAAATGGAGATGAATATTATTCTCCTTTTGCCAAAAAAGTCACCAAAGAAGCATTCTTATTGAATCAGGCAGCTATTCAATTTGCCCCCACTTTTTTACAAGAATATATTGAGAAATCAATTGAATTACGAGTAACCGTCATTGGAACTAAAATATTTACAGCTGCAATTCATTCTCAAACCAATCCAGCCAGTATTCATGATTTTCGATGTGGCAACGCAGAACAAATTTTACATGAACCCTATCAGTTACCTTTAGATATTGAGGAAAAATTGTTGAAATTTAATGACACCTATCAATTGCGGTTTTCTACGTTTGATATAATCCTCACTCCAGATGGAAAATTTGTATTTTTAGAATGCAATCCAAATGGACAATGGTACTGGATCGAAGAACTTGCGAAGTTGCCAATGGCAGAAGCAATGGCGGATTTACTCATCGAATTGCATAATAAACATCCGAAAGCATCACCGATTGAAAGGGCATTCGTATCATGACATCCATAAAATCGTCAATGGTAACTCCAAAAATACGAAATCACTACTTTGATTCTTTTCGAAACAAAAACCGCGAAGTTGTACTTGGCGGTTTTTGTTGTTTCAAAACCTGATTTTGATTGATTATCAATTGATTTCAAGCCGTTTTCTGCATAAAAATCTTATCAATATCCACCAAAGTAAGTACTTTTCCTTGCTTTAAAATGTACGCATTCACATATTCATTCCAATAATTGCGCACAATCTCATCCAAGTTATTTTTCACAGTCACTTTTACCACGCCAAGTCGTTCGGAAAAGATCGTAATTTTATCGGTCAAAGTATCTGCGCCGATTAAAGTACCTTCCAGAAAAAAGTTGTGTTTGCTCTGATGCGATTGGGCAATCGGATTCGCCTTTGTTGCTCGTTCAACCGCTAAGTAGATACTCACCAACTGTTCCGCTACGCCTTTCGGCGGCTTGCCTGCCAAACCAAAATGAACCATTTGTTTGGCTTCTTCGTATTTTTTACAATTCATTGCCAACGACGCGGCACTCCGAAAACAAACCGAACGCATCGGTTCCTGGTCAAACTGCTCCAAGAGAAAAAACGCGGCTTTTCGTTCCGCCTCAAATCCTAATTCCGTAAAGCGCAAGTATTCTTGCATATCTTGGTGCACACATTCCGCAACAATTGCAGATTGGATATAATAAGATGCGGCTCTGCGAGCTTCGCTAAAGTGATTCATTTGACGACCAATAATGATTTGGAGTTTAATAGATTCAATGCCTCTCCTGCTCGCTCCCAAAATCTCGTACCATTAGTACGAAATTTTGGTGTTAAACAATTCTTTTCGATTTTTAAGCCGTTTTCTGCATGAAAATCTTGTCAATTTCAACCAAAGTGAACTGTTTGCCGTGTTTGACGATGCACACACTCATATTTTGTTCCCAATAATCCCGAACAATCGCACTTAATCCTTGTGGCACTAATACCACCGAAGGTTTACTATCTTCAGATACAAGAGTCATTTTGCGCGTTTGCGCGTCCGCGCTTTTCAAAATGCCTTTCACCCAAAAATGTTGAGGCTTCGTTTTTTTGACTTTTTCGGATACCGATTGTGCGTTTTTAACGGCTTTATCAATTTGTTTTGACAACTGTAAGAGTTCATTCACAATCTCGTCTGGAGCGTTGCCTGCAAGTCCCAAATGAATCATTCTCTTGGCTTCATCATATTGTTTACAGTTCATCGCCAAAGAAGCCGCACTTCGAAACAGAACCGAACGCGTCGGTTCTTTCTCAAACGAAAGAATAAATAGATTCGCAGCCTCTTTTTCCAACGCAAAAGCTTGTTCATAAAGGGTAAAAGCAGCCGTCTTGCCCCCTTTTGCATCGGCAACGATTGCATCTTGAGCATATTTCATCGCTTCTCGATGCAATTCTTTTGAATTATTTTGTTTCATTTCTTTTCAATAACGCTTTTGGTGTACCAAATTCAACAATTGAAATATAAGCCTTTTTAACTAAATGATCGGATTTCTGGACTTGTTTCTTCTTTTTGGTCATGCGATAATCCAGTTTATTGGTTTTGGAGCTTTTAGAAATCCCTGAGATTTCCAGTTTCGCCGTCAATTCCAACTCGTCCCCTTCTGGGGAGTAGAGCCAAAAATCACAGCCTGTTCCAACGTGCGCCGTTTCAAAATGAGTGTATTCGGTCAACCCTAAAATCAACAAGATTGAGACGCACATCGCACCGTAATCGGTGGTTCGATTGAAGTCATTCATTGATTTTTGAAGCGAATGGGCATCTTCCGTCCAAATAATCGTATAGTCTTTCTTCCCGCCGTCTATTTCAACTTCCAGCGTTACGCCACTGACATGATTCTGGATGTGAAACGAATAAATACCACAATCCATCATCCAGTCACACATGCTTTTGGAAAGAAATGGTACTCCTTTGATGGATTCCAAATCAAGAATCGGATAGTTCATAATGGTTATTTAAATTCTGATACAAATCTAAGGGATTTCCTTGATTTCTCCAAATTTGAAAATACTTTTTTAGGGATTGGGTTAAAAGACGAAAGCCCCAAAGTAATAATACTTTGAGGCTGTTCGTTATGTTGTGTTGGCAGCGACTTACTCTCCCACGTTCAGGGACGCAGTACCATCAGCGCAAGCAGGCTTAACTTCTCTGTTCGGAATGGGAAGAGGTGGATCCCCGCCGCTATAACCACCAACAATTCTTT
>JAAFJT010000024.1 GCA_013298955.1 Chitinophagales bacterium | reverse complement strand
GAAAAAACAAATAGCCCATTTATAATTTTAGGAGAATCATCGAAAAATGCTTTTGATTTATCTAAAATATTTATAAACAACTTTTTATACATTTGAATATTAATTATTTTTATTAAAAGCAAATTTCAGAATGGTGATACGATATAGAGGTGTCATCATTCCGAAATCCGAAATCCACATTCCGAAATCGAATTATCTTAGAATGCCAGAATTGAATATGATTAATTTTTTCCAATCAATTTCACCACTTTCATCACAAAAATCTTTTCCAAATTCAAACGTAAACCGATTAATGATTTTGGCGTAAGCGATAGAAAAAGTTTCATTTTTCTCATGCGCTTTATGACCAAAAGGTTCAATAATATTTGCATAAAGGTTTTCATCACCAGAAATAAATGTCCAAAACCTTTGTCCACAGAGTTTTATATATTCATCTTTATGAGGTTTGTTATCGCGCCCGTAGCAACAACCGTTTATCGCAACCACATTTTTATCCTTTAATTTTGCACGCGCCGCCGCAAAATTATCCAACATTTTCTTAATTTGACTACTATTGCCCCAATTCGGTCCCGATTTAATCTCAATCACGTAATAATTATCATCTCGTTCAAATTCCAAATCAATGCCAACTAAATCCGTAGATTTTTTGGCATCATTAATTTGTTTACAAACGAAAATCGCAACACCTTCTATAAAATCGCCAAACATTGTTTCTTCCTGCGATTGCAAAAAAGCGTCTAAAATGCTTTTAACCAAATCTTGTGCGGTTAAAATATTTTTTGCTCTAAACAAATAGGGATTTTTGCGTTGTAAAATCTCTTTCAACTTTAAATTTTCTAAACTTTCTAATCGTTTCTTATGGAACGTGCCCACATTTGCCTCTACATATTCAGCAATTTGTTTTAAATCTAAATGCTTCATTCACAATGAATTAAATAGGTATAATCGTTTGAATTTGTTAAAATAACGTCGGAATACTCTGAATTTGTTCTTTTTGTTTTAAAATCATTTCATAATATTCAGGTAAAATTTCAATACCAATCGAATGACGTTGCATTTTTTGCGCAACGAATAAAGTCGTTCCAGAACCCGCAAATGGGTCTAAAACCCTATCACCTTCTTTGGTAAAAAGTTTCATAAACCATTCAGGCAATTCATTCGGAAATGCTGCACTATGATTTTTATTTTGACATTCTGTTGCCAAATGCAACACATTTGTTGGATAAACCAACTCTTTTCCTACCCAATTCGACACATTTTTGCCAAAACCACTTCCATTTTTGGCATTATCGCGTTTTTTATCGGTGTCACTCAAATTTTTCAACCTATCTTTTGCCCAATCGCCAATCGGAACACGTACTTCATCTTGGTACATATTAAAATCTTTGGCTTTATTGAATTGCAAAAGCCTTTCCCAACTGTCTCGAAAACGGTTTGGCCACTTTCCGGGAAAACTATTTTTTTTATGCCAAATAAATTCTTCCGTCCAAAGCCAACCTTGTTTCCGCATGGCGATAATCATCTCCATGACATACGTGTGGCGTTCACCATTCGACACTTTTTCTTTAATATTCAAAACAAAAGTGCCTTTTGGATTCAAAACACGCAATAATTCATTAGAAATGGGCAAAAACCATTCAACATATTTGTCAGCAGAGATACCACCATAAGTTGTTTTTCTCTGGTCGGCATAAGGTGGCGAAGTGAATATTAAATCAACGGAATTATCTTCCAAATTTTTTAACACATCAGCGCAATCGCCCAAAATAATATTTTGCGAAATTTCTTTCATATTGTTTCTAAATCAAACTGAATTTCTTTGACCCAAATCAATTCCTGTATAACGGAGTCGTCTTCGATTGAAAAACGAGTGTCCATCGTTTCCCAAAAATCGTTGACCGTCCAATGAAGACCCAAGTTTTCATTTAAAAAATGGGCTGTATCATTGTCATACGGTTGACGCAAAGTTATAACTATTTCTTGAATTGCAGCTTTTTCATTCGCGGCACGTACCTGTTTATAACAAAATGTTTCAAAAAAAACGGTATTGATTTTGATTTTGTAAAGATAATTTTTCATAGTTGCTTGATTTTTAATGATTTATAATTTTATGGATTGGGAATATTTCCGAAACTTAAAAAAGTTCCCAAATGGACTCAAAGTGTTGCCCCAAAAATACCCATTTTTTGTAAAAACATGCTATTTTTGCAAAAAAAAGATTGTATCATGGGACGAATCGTAAAATACGCCTCTATCATTAAAGAGTTGATTAAAAAATATGAACGAACCAATGGGAACTTGGAAACCCATTTGATTGTCGATACGCAACATCATCATTATCAAGTCTTGCGCATGGGTTGGACTGATAAAGACACCTTTTTATTGCGTATCATTTTATACGTCCAGATTAAAGCAGATGGTAAAATTTGGATTTTAGCAAATTGGACCGAAGATGAAGTAGAACAAATATTAATGGATAAAGGCGTAAAAAAAACAGATATTGTTTTAGGTTTACTACCAGAATACGTGCGCAGTTATACAGGTTTTGCGGCGGCTTGAAATGCGCAAAATGATGTTTTTTTACAAAAATAGGACATTTCTTTATGGAAAATAGCTTATTTTTGAACCCAACCAAAAATATGGTGCGGCTCAATTTTTTTTCCAAGATGAAAGTATTTCACCAATGTTGTTTCCTGATTTAACATTAGATTTAGCGAAAATATTTATAGATTAGAATGGGTTCAGAAAAAAGTGTAAAAAGGGATGTATTTTGTTATGATGCAAATATAAGTATTTGAATATCAGTTTTTTAAATAAAAAAACTAACCTAATAAGTTATTTTTTATATTAGAAAAAACACAGTATCCTGTTTCTACCAAATCGTTGGTATTTTGTAGTAAAATCAAAATTATATTCAAAAAACACTTGCATAACTTTGAAGACACCCCTATATTTGTATCGTCAAGCGACATAAAGCAAATTGTTAGTTGACAAGCAGCCGAAAAGAAATTTTAACAATCAAACTTTTAAAAAAATATATTTGCAAGCAAGTCTATAAACAACTTTAAAAAACAAACTGCGATGTTAACAATACTCAAATCTTTTTAATTTTTTAATCCATTGCTATCTGTAAATCGAGTCTGTTATCCATAAAAGCAACCATTTACCTTCCCCCATTTAAATGATTGATTGGATTTTAGGCATCATCTTCTCCGTTACTGCCCCCCAGTAATCAAGATGTTGTCCAACAGCAAACGGTTGTTGCATTCAAACGATGAATGATTGGAGAATCTTTTCGTGTTGCCCACTGCATGCACGAGAACATGATTCCCCATGACACCAACACCCCGATTTCATTCACTCATTTGTAATAAATTGTAAATCATTGAATTTCAATCTTTTGATGCCCCCGTAATGGATGGTCTTGCGCTGCCATTGCCCTGAAATGCGCTTGCCTTGAATGGCGAGCAATGATTTTTTTGCCAAAAAACTATCCCAAAACCACTGGTTTGGAGATGGATAGCCGACCGCATACATACTTGAAACGATTCGCTACACCACCTTACGAAGTTTGACAAGAGCCGCCATTTAGACCGCACACAGATTGTAACGACGACGATGATTTAATTGAACTAAAAAAATACGGTACATATCTTACAATCTATTTTTCTCTTTGAACCTTATTTCTTTTAAAAACAAATTTTTTCTCATGACAAAGACGAAACTTACATTCAGTCTTTCAAAGTGTTGGAAGGTGATTCAAGCGGCGACCATGGCAGTTGTAATGACAGCCACAGCACAAGCGCAAGTCACTTTAAGTTGTGCGGGCGAGATTAATACAAGCCTTTTTCCTCATGGTGCGATTGTAGCTCCGCCAGCAGGGTTTCCAGCAGTGCCGATTTGCTCTAATGTGCTTACACCACTTGATTTATTGACTCCAGGTTCGGATATTGCAGCTATATTAGGTGCGTACGGTGGTACGAATGCAGTAGTTCAACGGTTGAATCTGAATACTTGGGTGCCTGCATTGCCAGCACCTGCTGCCATAACACCTTTTGCTCTAAGTGCTACGTATCCGTTTGGTTTTCTTCCAAGTGCAGTATTAACAACTGCTGATGTTGGACGCAGGATTCAAATGCGGGTTGCGATTGTTCGCGCCAATGGAACGATAGCAGCAACTTGTTGGAGTTGGGTGAATGTGGAAGAAAAAAGCAATCCTGTATTGAAGTGTCCAGACCCAATTGTGGTTAATTGCTTGAAAAGTACAGACCCAAGTGTAACAGGTACGATTAAATTGGCAGATGGTACTGCATCAACTGCAACTGTGACGGATGATTTACTTGCAATACCTCCAGGTGCGCCTGTAACAGAAGCTTTTTTGCCTGCCAATGTAACAGGACTTGCAGGGAATGGCTGGTATTATGACTGTTCTAGTGCAACAACTACTTATACAGATGCAACGGCTGAAACTTCTTGTACAACGCCTTATACTATTGCGGGTACAGCAGGAGAGTTGTCGTTAGCAGAACGGACGCGTTTAGGCATTTCAGATGCTGATTATAATAATATCGTAACAACGTTGGGTACGGGCAATGTTATAAAAATCATTGCGCGTAAATTCAAAGTGACGGATGCTCATGGTAATTATTCAGAATGTACCCAATTCATTGGTGTAAAACGCTTAGATTTAACCATGACGATTATTCGTCCTTTTGATGAAACATTGAGTTGCCATCAAAATATTACGGATTTTTCTCCAAGTGCAATTGATGCACGCGGTTTGTTACCAGGACATTCTTGGACAGCGTTTCCAATTATGTTTATTCCTAAAACAGGTGTTATTCCAGTGCCTGTTTGCCCAACAACGATTGCAGCTGCAAATGCATTGTTGGCTACTTATGACACCATTCAAATCAAACCGGGTAATAATACTTGTGGTGTAAGTGTCACTTACATTGATAATGATTTGATTTTATGTGCAGGCAGTTTCAAAAAATTGAGACGGTGGAGATTGTTGAACTGGTGCGGTGCGCGTTTCAATATTTGCCCTGTACCAACCAATGCTGCTGATAATCCAGCATTGACGACTTTATCTACCGTAGAATTAGGCGAACAAGTTATCAAATATTTGGATTTGACTCCGCCAACGGTGAGTGCTTTTTACACGGATTATATTACAACAAGCAGTTATTTGTGTACGAGAGATGCCGCAGGTGCTGTTATCGCAGAAGGTGCAGCAGGTGCAATCACTAAACAAGATGTTACAGCGCGTCAAACGACAAAAGCGTTTACAGATTACTTAGTTGAGTTTGGTAAAAACGGTGTTGTAGGTGATGTAAGAGCTACTTCTGGCGTATTGGTACACACGATTACGGCTTTGGGCGATGCACAACGTTGTGGTGGTAATGTAACGATTACCTTGAAAGCAACGGATGCAGGTTGTGTTACACCCGGTTCACAAGTGACGATGACTTCAAGTGACAACCGTTTGACGGTAGCGACAGGTTATCCGCGTTACAATGCGACAACAGGCGAAACAGAATACCGCTTTACAGGTTATTTTGATGTAGCTGCAACGCCTTACCGCGTGACTTTCACGGTAGCGGATGCTTGCGGATATGCAAAAGCAGTTCAAAATTTTGACATCAATGTTATTGATAATGCAAAACCGCAACCTATCTGTATCGAATATTTGCAATTGGCTTTGGGTACAGATGGCAAAGCGCGTTTGCAAGCTGAAAACTTAAACCGTGCAAGTACTGATAACTGTACCAATCAAAGAAATTTGAGGTATTTGGTTCGCAGAATGACAGAGCATAATGCAGATGGTACGACTCAGGTGAATAATACAGATGATTGTTACAAACAATTTGTTGAATTTGATTGTTTCGATGCTTGGTCAACGAACAATGCGTTGAATAATACGGCAACTGCAACCACACTTGGTATCGTAATGCGTGTTTGCGATGAGTATGGTAACTACAACGATTGTATGGTACAAGTGTTGATTGAAGATAAAGTACGTCCAACGTGCGTTCCTCCAACACCGATTGGTCCATTTGGCGACAACGTTATCAAATGTAATGCTTATTCAAACTTATGGAATACAGCACAATATGGTGACGCTACATATTACGATAACTGTACAGCTACGATTGAAGAATTGCCAACCATATTCAATTTGAATAACTGCCGTCAAGGTACGATTACTCGGAAATGGAAAGCGACGGATAAATTCGGTAATACAAACTTAGGTACTTGTGAGCAAGTGATTACGGTTAAATCGATTTCTGATTTCACGGTCGATTTTCCAGATGATTATGTTGCAAACTGTTACGGCGTGATTCCAACAGCGGAAGAAGCGAAAAATGCGATGTTGACAAATGCACGTACGGTAGATGGACATATTGAAAACAACGGTTGTGGCATTCTTGCCGTAGAGGTTTCAGATAGAAACTTATCGGCAAATCCAGATGGTTCTTGCTTCAAAGTGTTGCGTAAATATCGTGTCATTGACTGGTGTAAATTCAACCCGAATAATAGCAATGAGAATTTCAATTCTTATGGAAAACCGGTAGCGGGTGACGTTCACAGCAACACGATTTGGGACAATGATTTCACTGGTAACTTACCTGCTTGGGAAAATTTAGCGAATCGCGGGAACGCACAAGAGCGTAAATTTAGAGATGCAGATGATTTGGATGGTAGCGCAGATTCTCCATACCGTGCAGACCAACCGATTGGTAGCCAATATGCGTACTCAGATGGTGTTATTTGTTATACACAAATCATTAAATTGATTGATAATGTTGCGCCAACGGTTACTGAAACAGCAGATGCTTTGGAAACATGTGATTATGGTTCTGCAAGCAATTGTGCAGCACGTTACGAAAAAACGTTGGAAGCAACGGATCAATGTCAAGGTGGTGTTAGCACAGAAGGTTTGACTTTCCACTGGACGATTGCACGCAAGTATGCACCGAATACAATTGTTGATAGTGGTTCTACCAATCATATTTTGATTGCAAGTTTGCCTTACGATACGATTTACATCGTGAAATGGACAGCAGAAGACAAGTGTGGTAACTCTGGACATGATGAATACTTGGTTCAATTCCGCGATTGCAAAAAACCTTCTATCGTTTGTGCGGTAGTCAATGCTGAAATCATGCCTTTAACAGGAAATCCTGCGGGTGGTGGTGCGATTGAAATTTGGGCGCGTGAGTTGTTTATTTCCGTAGCAGACAACTGTACAGACCGTTACACATTAGAAAGAAAAGTAAGAGTTAGAAAAGCAGGTACAGGTACAGGCTATCCAGCAACGGGTTCAGGTGTAACTTTTACTTGTGATGATTATAATGCAAATGCAACACACACCGCACAAGTGGAAGTTTGGACACAGGACAATGCAGGTAATGCAGACTTCTGTTTGTCAACAGTGACTTTGCAAAACAATATGGGTGCTTGCGGTGGTACAGATGAGCGTCGCGCTGTGGTTAGCGGTGGTGTTCAAACGGAAACGCGCTCGAATATTGAGAATGTTGCGGTTAAAGTTTCTGCAAATGGCGTAGCAGCAGGTGCATTCACAACCCGCGCAGATGGTGCATTCAGCATCGGTGGTTTGTCTATGGGTCAAAACTATGCAGTACGTGGTGAAAAAACAGATAATCTTTTAAATGGGGTGACAACCTACGATATTGCGTTGATTAGCCGCCACATTTTGGGTACAGAAGTGTTAAATTCGCCTTACAAAATCATTGCAGCAGACGTAAACAATGACAGAGATGTGAATACAGCAGATATGATTAACTTGCGTCGTTTGATTTTGCACATCACGAGTGCGTTACCAAACAACAATCCTTCTTGGAGATTTGTAAACAGTGCTTACACGTTCCGCAGTGCAGCGAATCCGCTTGGGGAAGATTTCCCAGAGGTGGTGAACGCTACCAATGCAGCACGGACGAATACAGCGAATTTTGTAGGGATTAAAGTGGGTGACTTAAATGGTAGTGCGATTGCAAATGGTTTTGAGAGCTTAGGCATTCGCGGTGCAGCAGGTACATTAGTGTTGAAAACGGATGACTTGAATTTAGTAGCGGGCAAAACTTACACGGTGAAATTGAACGCAACGGAATTTAAGGTAGTAGGTATGCAAGGAACTTTTAATTTTGCAAAAGGTTATGTTGACCAAATTTCAGTAACGGGTCAATTGCCAAACATGGGCGAAGGTAACTTTGGTTTGTTTGACAATGCCGTGACCGCAAGTTGGAATGGCAAAGCAGCCGCAGAAACTGATGTATTAACATTGACATTCCGCGCTAAACAAAATGCAAAATTGAGTGAAATCTTAACGGTTGGTTCTAACTTGACGTATGCAGAAGGGTACGATGCAGCAGGTGAATCTTTCAGCGTTAACTTGCAATTCAACAACGGCAAAGTAACGGGTAATGAGTTTACCTTATATCAAAACGAGCCGAATCCATTCGACGGTACGACGAAAATTGGATTTAGCTTGCCAGAAGCGGCAAATGCAACTTTGACGGTTTACGATGCAACAGGTAGAGTATTGAGTGTTAAAGAAGGTAGTTATTCAACAGGTTACAATGCTATCAACATCAGCAAAGCGGATGTGAATGCAAATGGGGTATTGTACTATCGTTTAGATAGCGGCAATAACACTGCAACCAAAAAAATGATTATCATCGAATAATAAAGAAATATGCTTTAAATCGGTTTTTGGGATGCCTCTCGGTGCAACTGCACTGAGGGGCTTTTTTCTTTTAAACACATAGGACACATAGATTTCATAGGACACATAGGACAATAGGACACATAGGGCAATAGGGCATATAGGAGCATTTCTCTTAAAAAATATGGATACTTTTAATTCATTTTTTACATCATAGAATAGAAAAAACCTATGTGTTCTATGAAACCTATGTGTCCTATGTGTTTAGAAACCATCTACCACAAAATCGGTATTTTTATCAAAATCCAAAAATATATTTATGAATAAGTTGCATAGTATTTTACAACAATCTATATTTGTGTGGTCAAACAAAAAATGCGTTGTCAAAACGCCTTTTTAAACCTAAAAAAATCCCATATTTAATCGTAAAAATGTCTTAAAAATTAACTCTACGCTCGCAATCAGGGGCGTTACTTTTGGAACAAACATCATTTTTTTGAGCGAGAAGCCCGTGAACAGTCATTAAAGTTAGCATAAACTGTCCCTTAAACCATCCAAACGCGGCTTACTCTATAATTTTTTTTAAAACTGTTTACCGTCGTACTGCGTCCCCCCTCAGTATCGAGACGGCATCAGCCTCCTGTCTTTTTTGCCTTTTTTCGAGGCAGAATAGCGGTACCTTGATGTACGCTCTTTCCTTAGGTATTTTGGGTCTGCGATACGCACGTTATGGTCAACACCATGACTGTAAAAACACGTCGTACAGGCTCGATACCAATTTCCTATTTCAATAGTTAATTTCAATCGGGTTTTCGTATAACGATTTCAGTGCATACTGAAATGGTTTAAAGTCATGTATTTATATGATTTTTTGCACTTGGCTGTGTAAAAAAGAGTCTCTGTTATGTCCATTTACAGGTGCGTAGCACCGCAACATTTGTAATAGCGATGACAAACTGTTTTGAAACCTTTGTGTAATGACCCGATTTCCGATTTGCAGCTAATTAAAAAGACAACGCTTCTATGTAAAAGATTGAAAAACAAATGTTTGTGTACAACCTATCTTATTTAAGATAAAAATATTGGTATTATAAACTTACAATTATTTAAATCCTTTATTTGTAAATTACAAATTTTATCTCATGACAAAGACGAAAATTACATTCGGTCTTTCTAAATGTTGGCGGATACTCAGCGCAGGGGTGCTGACGGTGTTGCTGACGACTTCGGCGTATGCGCAAAGTTGTATTGGAGAAGTAAATGCAACACTTGGTACTGCTTGCTCGCGTCCTATTGCAGCTGGTGAGTTATTGACTCCTACTTCATTTTCTACTTATGTAGCTGCAACAACAGACCCTGTTCAAATTTTGAGGAATGGTGCTTGGACTACGGGTGCTACTGCTGCGACTATCTATTCAAGTGATATAGGAAGAACATTTCAAGTTCAAGTTACAAACTCGGCAGGGGGAACTTGCTGGGGGTACGTTACAGTTGAAGATAAAGACGCTCCTGTAATTCGTTGCCCTACAAACAGAGCAATTAGTTGCTTACAACAAGCAGACCTTGCCACAACAGGAACCATTCAATCATCACCTGCATTAGTTCTTCCAAATGGAACAGCTCCTAACGCTATGAGTGGTTGGTACAATGATTGTTCCGCACCTGCTTCTGTTACATATTCAGACTTTACCGTTGAAAGTTCTTGTACAACACCATTTCCAAATCTTGCTGCGGTTGCACTTGCTGCTCAAGCACCTGGTAGTTTAACAGCAACACAATGGGCAACCTTAGCTGGCTCTGTAACATCTAATTTAGTGGGAGTGAATGCCGTTCCAAGTATTGTTAGTACTGATATTGCAAATTTAATTGCTGCTAACCCTACTTCAATTATCAAGTTTATCTTCCGTAAATTTACTGTAACAGACGCTTATAACAATGCTAAAAGTTGTTATCAGGTAATAGCTGTGAAACGATTGGACGCAACAATGACCATTGTAAGACCATTTGATACAGTGTTTAATTGTACAAGTAATATTGTAGATTTTGGACCAGAGACTATTTTAACAGGAGCGCGTGGGCGCAGTTTCTCTGCTTATCCTATGCTATTTGTTCCTAAAGTTGCTGCACCTGCTGCATTTCCAGCATGTTTATCTAATCCAACACCAGCACAAGTTGCTCAGTATCTTACAGATATAAAAGCTGCATTAGTAACAGATTATGATATTGTTTATTTAAAATCAGGTGGTACTACCTGTGGCATTAGTGTTACTTATAGTGATAATGATTTAAATTTATGTACGGGTAGTTTTAAAAAACTTAGAAACTGGAGATTACAAAATTGGTGTGGTGCAAGCGTAAATACTTGCCCTGCTCAAATTGGGGCTAATCCATCTAATCTATCTACCCTTGAATTAGGCGAACAAAATATCAAAAACTTAGACCTTTCTGCCCCAGTAGTTAGAGCAAGTTATGTAACTTATCAAACTACATCCAATTACGTATGTACAAGAGATGCAAATGGTGATATTATACCTGAAACGATTGGTGGAGTTACCAATGTTGCTGCACTTTTCAAGAGAGATGTTTCAGCCGTACAAGTTTCCAATCGCCCTTTTACAGGTTCGATGATTGAAGGTTCTCCGACCGTTATTGGTCCAGATGCTGATATTATGGATATTACAGCAATTGGAAATACGAATACATGTACAGGTCGAGTCGCATTTACATTGAGTGCAAAAGATGTAGGTTGTACTGCCATCAGTGGGCAAGTCGTTATTACCACCAGTGATAACCGTCTTACTGTTACAGGTACGCCAGTTTACAATGCTTCAACAGGCGAAACTACAATATCTTTTGGTGGAGATTTTGATTTGACACAAGAGAGTGTAGCACCAAATACTGTAATTAACAATTTGGATGGGCTTGTTGTAACTGTAACGGTTGCAGATGCTTGTGGATATGCAAAGGCAACTCAAAGATTTAGAATTTTAGTTATTGACAATGCAAAACCACAACCTGTATGTATTGAATACCTACAATTAGCATTAGGTTCTGGTAATGGTACCCCTAATAGTGGTTCAGTACGCCTTCAAGCAACAAGTTTGAATCGTGCCAGCACAGATAACTGTACAAATAGCAGAAATTTGAAATACTTAGTGCGCAAAATGCAAGTGCCAAACGCAAATGGTACCGCATTGATTGACAATACAGACCAATGTTTCAGCCAATGGGTCGATTTTACTTGTATGGACGCAATGGCAAGTAACAATTCCAGACCAAACAATGCAACTGCGGCAACGATTCAAGTCGTGATGCGCGTATGTGACGAAGCGGGTAACTACAATGATTGTATGGTACAAGTATTGGTAGAAGACAAAATGAAACCAACTTGTATTCCACCTGCTCCTCTTAATATTAATTGCAATACTTATGCGAACCTTTGGGATTTGTCGAATTACGGTACTCCAGCGTATTATGACAACTGTTCAGCAAACATTGACGAATTACCTGCACAATTCGCTTTGAATAATTGTAAAATAGGTACAATTACTCGTTCTTGGGTCGTAACGGATAAATTTGACAATAGAAGTTTACCATGTACTCAGTTGATTACGGTTAAAGGTATCTCTGATTTCACAGTGGATTTTCCAGATGATACCATTGCAAGTTGCTTTGGCGGAGTCCGTACGGCTGAACAAGCTAAAAATGCAATGTTGACAAATTCGCGTGATAAGGATGGACATATTGAAAACAATGGTTGTGGTGTTATCGCGGTAGAAGTTTCAGATAGATTCCCTGATGCTTCGGGCGATGGCTCTTGCTACAAAGTTTTACGTAAATACCGTGTTATTGACTGGTGCCGTTACAATCCGAACAATGCTGCAGAAAATGTAAGCTGTTACGGAAGACCTGTATTACAGGTAGCTGGACAACCTTTGGTAGGAGACCAACATAGCAATCCAAACTGGAATAGTGCCGTAAATGGTAATGCACCGTCTTGGGATAATTTACATGTAGGAATAGCAGCAGGCGAGACAAGCCGCACTGGGGACCAACTTAAAGAGCGTAAATTTAGAGATGCTGATATTTATAATTTTAGTGCTAATTCATTTACAGGGGATATTGCTGATGATTTAATTGTCAGAGAAAATATTAGAAAAATATATGCTTCTGGTGTAAGAAACAATTCTTTACTTCCAACCAACAGAGACCATTGGACTTATGCAGATGGTATTATTTGTTTCACACAAACCATCAAAGTAGTTGATAATGTTGCACCAATCGTATCAGAAGAAGCAGATAACTTAGAAATTTGTGATTACGGTACAGGTGGCAATTGTAGTGCGCGTTATACACACACGTTGGTTGGTACAGACCAATGCGAAGGCGGTAACGGTACATTAGGCTTAACTTACTCTTGGACCTTAGTTCGGACAGATGGCTTACCGATTGTACCTGCTTCCGCAGGAGTCGCAGTAGTGATGAGTTACAGTGGCGCGACAAACGCAATTGATATTCCATCTTTACCATATGATGTAACGTACAAAATTAACTGGACATTAGCGGATAGATGCGGTAATTCTGGACATGATGAATATGAAATTCGGTTCAGAGATTGCAAAAAACCGGGTATTACGTGTTCAAATATCAATGCGGAAATCATGCCTACAACAGGAAATGTTGGCGGTGGTGGTCAAATCGAAGTTTGGGCGAGCGAATTTATCAATTCGATAGCAGACAATTGTGCAATTGATAGAAATAAAGTACGGGTTCGCAGACAAGGTGCAGGTCAAGGTTATCCTGCGGCTGCGGCGAATCGGGCGATTACGTTTACTTGTAATGATTACACAGCGAATGCAAGCCATACCGTATTAGTAGAAGTATGGGCAGTGGATGAATCCAGAAATCCGTCAAATGGCAACATTGGCAATGCCGATTTCTGTTTAGCAACTGTTACTTTGCAAAACAATATGGGTGCTTGCGGACCTGCGGGCGATGTAGCACGCATCAATGGCGGTATCCAAACAGAAGCGCGTACCAATGTTGAAAATGTAACTGTGAAGGCAACCATGAATGGTAGTCAATTAGCAGGTTCCGTAACGACACGGACTGATGGTTTATTCAGTTTGTCAGGTTTGACGACGGCGCAAAACTACGCCGTACGTGGTGAAAGAGTGGATAATCCATTGAATGGTGTAACGACTTACGATATTGCATTGATGAGTCGCCACATTTTGGGTACAGAAGTTTTAAATTCTCCGTTCAAAATCATTGCGGCAGACGTAAATGGTGATAGAGAATTGAATACAGGCGATATGATTGCTTTACGTCGGGCAGTATTACATTTGGCTCCGACCTTCCCGAACAATGTACAATCTTGGAGATTTGTCAACAAAACGTATGCATTCCGCAGCGCAACGAATCCGCTTGCTGAAGACTTCCCAGAAGTCGTCAATGTGACGAATGCAGCACGCGGCAATAATGCAGCTGATTTTATCGGGATTAAAGTGGGTGACTTAAATAGTAGTGCAACCGCAAATGGTTTAGCAGGCTTAGACATTCGCGGTGGAGCAGGTACGGTGACGTTGAAAACAGATGATTTGAACTTGGTAGCAGGTAAAACTTATACGGTTCAATTAAAATCGGATGATTTCAAAGTATCAGGTGTTCAAGGAACGTTGAATTTGGCAAACGGTTATGCAGACCAAATCGCGGTAACAGGTCAATTGCCGAATATGGCTGAGGGCAACTTTGGTGTATTCAACAATGCGGTTACAATGAGTTGGGATGGCAAGGCAAATGTCGAAACAGATGTCTTAACATTGACTTTCCGTGCGAAACGCGATGGCAAATTGAGCGAAATCTTAACAGTTGGCTCGAACTTGACTTACGCAGAAGGCTACAATGCAACAGGCGAATCATTCAGTGTGAATTTGAAATTCAACAATGGCAAAGTATCAGGTAGTGAATTTGCATTATACCAAAACGAACCGAATCCATTTGACGGAACGACTAAAATCGGTTTCAACTTGCCCGAATCGGCAAAAGCGACTTTAACGATTTATGACGTAACAGGTAAATTGGTGAAAATCGTGGAAGGCAATTACACAGCAGGTTACAATGCATTGCAATTGACGAAAACGGATATGAATGCCAATGGCGTACTATACTATCGCTTAGAAAGCGGCAACAATACTGCAACAAAGAAGATGATTATTATTGAGTAATTGTAAGGTTTTGGGGAGGGCAAAAGTGGTATCTTTTTATCACTTTTGTCCTCTTTTAACCCTTTATAGTGCTGATTTAAGACTAAAACAAAAAAATTAAAGTTCAAAGAGTGCGATTTTGAGGCGTTTTAAATTGTTAAAATGCCTTAAAATTGTTTTTTTGAATGAAATGATGATACCGAAAACCGCCTTTGAGAAAAGGATTTTTTATAAAAGAAATATGCTTTAAATCGGTTTTTGGGATGGCCTCTCGGTGTGCGCATTGAGGGGCTTTTTTATATTTGAATCAAATTCAAAAAATAAATATTCAAAAAATAATTTTTTTACCATAACATCTTATTCTTTTTAATTGTAACTTTGCAATACAGACACACCTTGAACAGAGTTGTTTTAGCATTATTTTTAACATAAAACAAATTTTTATTATGAACAAGCTACATTTCATCAAACTCTGTATTTGTCTTGGATGCGTATCCATGATTTTATTGGTTGGTTGCCAAAAAGAAACGGTTGAATTAACCGATGAACCAACCTTAGCCGCCGAACAACCGACTGCCCGTCAATGTGCCGCCCACACGTACAATGAAAATTTGATGGCAATCGACCCTGTATTTCAAAAAAATCAACAATCTATTGAGGATTTCACCACTCGTTTTGTAGCGCAGTACCCGCAAACGATTTCGGCGCGGGCAGTCGTGACGATTCCTGTGGTGGTGCATGTGGTGTATCGGACGGCGGCAGGCAACATCTCCGATGCCCAAATTAATTCACAAATCGCTATTTTGAATGCTGATTTTCGCAAAACCAATGCAGATGCGGTTCAGATACCCACTCTTTTCAAAGGTTTAGCAGCAGATTGTGAAATTAATTTCGTTTTAACGCAAGTCGTGCGCAAAGCAACGACTAAAAAATCGTTCTCTTCCAGCACCAATGACATTAAAAAAGCCAGTTTGGGTGGCTCCGACGCAATCAGCCCAACAACCAAATTAAATATTTGGGTTGGCACTTTGGGCGGTGGATTATTGGGTTATGCCCAATTTCCGGGCGGCGCAACAGCAACAGACGGTGTTGTTTGCCTCAACACAGCCTTTGGCAATACGGGGACGGCTGCTGCGCCCTTCAATCAAGGCAGAACGTTGACGCATGAAGTCGGTCATTGGTTCAATTTGCGCCATATTTGGGGTGATGCGGCTTGTGGAAACGATTTTGTCAATGATACGCCATTCCATAATGCGTCTAATTACGGTTGTCCGCAAGCAGGACATCAAAGTACGTGTACAGGTAGTCCCGTCGAAATGACCATGAATTATATGGATTATACGGATGATGCGTGCATGTATTTCTTTTCTGCGGGTCAAAAAATGCGGATGCAGGCAACTCTGGCAACAGGTGGTTCGAGAAATGCGTACATTCAACGATAAGAAACTTGTATTTGCTGGATTTATAAAATTTTTGGGATATTGCAAGTCGTTAAACTTAAATTATTGGTAACAACGTTTGGAGGGTTTAAAACCCTCCAAACGTTATACTATATTGAAAATCAATATAGTATAACGTTCTGGCAACTGCGAAGAAGTGACAAAAGTTTGTGTATCGCCGCCAAAAAGAGGAGGTTGAGAGCAAAGAATCCAAAAAAATCCAATTCAAAAGAATCTAAGTTTTTATCCAAAAAAACTATCTTTGCCCATAGATTCTAATCATTAATTATATAGAAAACATGGCAATAGAAAAACTGATAGTTCAGAATTTGGGACCCATTCAAATGGCATCCTTAGAATTGCGCAAAGTCACGGTGTTCATTGGCACTCAAGCCAGTGGTAAAAGTGTTTTGGCGAAATTAGTGGCAATGTTGCGCCGTTATACTTTTTTAGAAAACGAAAGTAAAAAACGCCGTTCCAAAACATGGTGGCAGGAGGAATTTGCCTATTTTGGGTTAGATGAATTTCAACCGAACCAATCCACAATTCAATTTAATAATGAAGATTTTTCCATTTATTTTGATAAATCCAACTTGAAATTAGCCTATCAAAATAAACGATTGCAAACTTTAATCAAAGAGATTAAAAGTTTAGAAACACAACAAGTTACCTTAGAAATAGCATCGCGCACTGCATTTGAACAAGAGAATTATGAACAAGCAACCCGATTAGGTATTGAAAGAAATCAATATGCCGCCGAATTGCGGAAAGCAAAAAGTGAATTGAAATTCTCTTTTTTGGAAGCGGAATACATTCCTGCGGAAAGGGTTTTGTTAAGTTTTATGAGACATGGACATGATTTTGACGATTTATACATAGGTGGGTTTATTGAAAAATTCAATGATAAACGGAGTTTAAAAAAGAAAATTCCTGTTTATCCATTGGACATAACCTTCCATTATGATGAAGATGAATATGACGAAAATCGAATTTCGTTGGGCAATTCAACGACTTCCTTTCCACTTTATAAGGCTTCAAGCGGAATTCAATCCCTTGTGCCCTTGCAAGTTTTAATGGAAACCATTAATCCAAAGCAAAAGTATCAATTTATCATTGAAGAACCAGAGCTGAATCTTTATCCAACGACGCAAAAAAATGTAGTATGTTCTTTGATTGAAAAGTGTACGAAAGGAGATAATCGATTGATTATCACGACGCATAGTCCTTATGTACTGACCACTTTGTGTAATTTAATTCAGGCGAAAAATGTCCTTAAAAAACATCCTGAGAAGGCAAAAGCCATTTATGCCTTAGTTCCTGCGGCGCAATTATTAGATTTTGATGATGTGGCTGTCTATTTTGTAGCAGATGGCAAGGTGGAATCTTTGCGGGACGAAGTGTTTCAAAACATAGATGCGACCCCATTAGATAGTGTTAGCAATGAATTGGGTGCTATTTACGATAAATTATTAGATCTTGAATTTAAAATTGCGACCCCGTGACCAAAAGTGAATTACAAGAAAAGTTTGATATAGACGACCTTTGTATTGATTCCAAAACCGTTGTTTCTGAAAACAAAGCTACTTTTGAATTGGATATCAAGGATTTACAAAAAAAAGGAGAACTTTTTTATCGTATTCAAATTGATGATTGTCACATTACCAATAGTGAAACGCTCAAATGCGATTGGGTTTTCCATCGCTGCGAGACCGATGATTTCTATTTCGTCGAATTAAAAGGGCGTGATATTGATAAAGCCTATAAACAAATTGTTACTACTTTGACGAAGCATATTCCAACGGTACTTGATAATTGTATTGGTTTTATCGTTTCATCCCAAAGCCCGAGTAATAGTCCTGCTATCAATAAAATGAAACAAGAGTTTCGCAAAAAATATGGGCGAGCGTTATATGTTAAAAATATTAAGTGTGTTTTTAAACCATCTGATGAAACGATTCGTTAAAATGTAATTTTCGGTTTATTGATAAAAAAAACGTGCGGCAAGTTTGAAACTTGCCGCCCGTTCTGCTCGAATTTTCAATCTAATTCTGTGGATTTTTTTGCTTCCATAAGGCTTTTCTGCCCATTTTTTTCAAATCCTCTATCGAACAAGAGCCTTCATTGCGCATTAATTCGGTGCCGTCACCATTCAAAAAAAGCAAGGTTGGATAGGCGAAAACCAAAAAATTATTTTTATGCGTTTTGCCAATGCCATCTTCTGCATTGACGCGCACATTTAAAAAATTCTTATTCATAAAATCTGCCAAATCATAATCGACAAACGCGCCTTGCTCCATGATTTTGCACGGCATACACCAAGACGTGTAAAAATCTACAAAAACCAATTTATTTTCGGCTTTGGCGCGTTTCAAAACGGATTCTAACTCGTCCGTTTGGCGAAAATCGACCAACATCGGGCGTGTTTTTTCCGTTTTAGGAACTGTTTTAGCGGGTGTTGCAGGTTTGGGTTTTACGACCGTAGCCGTAGAGGTGGATTTATTCGTTTTCGGGGTGCAGGCTGCCGCGCCGAAAAGAAGGGAAATTGAAAATAGAGCTACGATTTGATATGTTTTCAAAGCCTAAGATATTTTTAGTGATTCAATAATTAGAACAAATTTCTTGGATTAAGACGTTAAAAAGACAAATTTATGTTGATTTTTTTGGTTAAATTATCATTAATATCATTGGTATTTAAACGATTTTATTTTTTTTAAATGAAAAAACTTTCGCAAAGCCTTTTTTTAATAAAATTTGTTTTAAAAACATCAAAATTAAGTTTTTATCAAAAAGGAAAATTGAAAATTTTCCTTTTTGATAAAAACTTAATTTTGATGTTTTTAAAACAAATTTTATTAAAAAAAGGCTTTGCGAAAGTTGTGCGCCTATTTCAAACAGAAAACACTTTTTTTGAAAAAATTTCAGCGAAACTTAAGTACTGAAAGTTCTTTTCCTAAGTTGTTTAGGGCGTAATGCACTACCACTGTTTTGCTTGATGCGGATATCGAATCACATATTGTTCTTTAATCATCCGAATCAAGACTTGGCGCAACTCATCCAAATTTTCTTTCGTTTTTGCCGAAATAAACAAATTATCACAATGGAATTTGGTACTCATATTTTCTTTTAATTCGGCTTCCAAATCTTTTTTGGTTTGTTCATCCAACATATCATCATAATACGTCTTGCGATAGACATCTAACTTATTGAAAACCATTAACATCGGTTTATCAATCACGCCTAATTCTTTCAACGTTTTATGAACGGTTTCAATATGTTCGGTATAATGCGGATGCGAAACATCCACCACATGCACCAAAATATCACTTTCTCGAGTTTCATCCAAAGTCGATTTAAAACTTTCAATCAAGTGATGCGGCAATTTTCGGATGAAACCAACCGTATCCGACAACAAAAAAGGCATGGCTTCATAAACCACTTTGCGCACCGTCGTATCCAACGTTGCAAACAATTTGTTTTCAGCAAAAACATCCGCTTTGCTCAACGTATTCATCAAAGTCGATTTGCCTGCATTCGTGTAGCCGACCAAAGCCACTCGAATCATCGCACCGCGTTGTTTGCGCTGCGTCTGATTTTGACGGTCAATGATAATCAATTCCTCTTTCAGCAACGCAATTTTATCCCGAACAATCCGTCTATCGGTCTCAATTTCCTTTTCACCAGGCCCGCGCATCCCGATACCACCGCGTTGCCGTTCCAAGTGCGTCCAAAGTCCGCGCAATCGAGGCAATAAATACTGCATTTGCGCTAATTCGACTTGGGTACGCGCCTGTGCCGTCTGTGCGCGACTCGCAAAAATATCCAAAATCAAGCTACTTCTATCCAAAATCTTGACTTTTAGCGATTCTTCGAGGATATTTGCCTGTTTGCCTGTCAAATCATCATCGAAAATCACCATATTAATGTCCTCATGTTTTTCTAAATAAAGTCGAATTTCCTCGACCTTGCCCGAACCAATAAACGTGCGACTGTCAGGATGCGGCAATCGTTGTGTAAACCGTTTTTGAATCACCGCGCCCGCCGTCAGTGCCAAAAATTCTAATTCATCTAAAAATTCATGGACTTGCGTTTCGGATTGCCCGCCGTGAATCAAACCAATCAAAAGACTCTTTTCAAGTTCTTTTTTGAGTCCAGCTCCAGCGGCTGTTTCGCCTAAGTTCCAAAGTTTGGAATTATCATTCATAATTTGATTTTTTAAACGATTGAAAATGCAAAGCATATTTTGTGATACTATTGGAACGCGGATGACACGGATTGGGCAGATTTTCGCGGATTTTTTTTTGAATTTTTCACGAATTTTTGAATTTAATTCCAAAAAAATCCGCGCTCATCCGCCCAATCCGTGTCATCCGCGTTCCAATAGTATCATAAAGTATCTTTTGTGATATTATAGATTGATTTTGCGTTCGTGTTCTAATAAAAATTCTTTGCGCCAAATATCGCCTGCGTAACCCACCAAATTGCCCTTGCTGCCAATGACCCGATGACATGGAACGATGATGCCAAACTGATTATTGCCATTCGTCATGCCCACCGCCCGAACACTTTTTTCATTTCCAATCTGTCGCGCAATCCCAAGATAAGAAATCGTCATACCAAAAGGAATGGTTTCCAATGCTTTCCAAACACTGAGTTGAAAAGGCGTGCCTTGATGTTGAATCGGTAAATCAAATTGTTGGCGATTGCCTGCAAAATATTCCGCTAATTGTTGGATGCAAGCCTCCACAGGTGGACAACTTTGAGCAGTCATAGGTAACGGGGGCGCGGTTTTTTTGACCGACTCCTGAAAACCAACCCGTGTTAGATGGGTATCCGTACCAGAAATTTCCAAAATGCCAATCGGTGATTCGTAATAGCGGGTGAACAACTTCATTTTCTTGAATGGAATGATTTAAAAGGTGATTGGAAAGCCCAAATGTAGCCTTTTTTGAAATAATTCCACCTTTTTGGGCAAAAAAAAACCCTGCCAATAGCTTTGACAGGGACAAAACAAAAAACAAACACTATGAACAAACACTATCTTAAAGTTCGTAAGAACGAAATTTTGAGTTGGATAAACATTTTACTTTAAAAACATTTTCATATTAAAATAATACAAATATAATACCAAATTATAATATAAAATTTTTTTTAATAAAAAAAAAGCAAAAAACAAAAAAAAGTTTAAATCGGTTTTTTTAATGACTATCTTTGCGAAAAAATAATGGTTATGATTTTAGATACGAGCAAACACTTTTTAAGACGCAACTCATTTAGTTGCTTTGTAACACAAGAATACATCTCTCCGCGCAAATCTCGCCAACCGATTTATCCCTAACTGTGACTGCAATGCAAAGATACGATGAATTTATTAATTACATATATTTATTTAAAAAATTTTACAAAAAAATGCGATTTTTTATCATGTTTAACAAATCGATTATCTTAGTTAACAAATAGTTTAAGATTTTATTTTTTAAAAAATTGATTATCAACATTTTGTAAAAAAATAAAATATTACACTTAAAAATCGGTTTTTTTTCAAAAAACTCAAAAAATGATTTTATCTTGGTATATTTTGGTGTATTGTGACAACTTTTCGGTTGGAATAAATCAATCCTCTGCTTCCATTTAAATAATAGTGCAATAGTATTGGAACGCGGATGACACAGATAGGGCGGATTTTCACAGATTTTTTTAATTAAAAAAATCTGTGAAAATCCGCCCTATCTGTGTCATCCGCGTTCCAATACTATCACACAAAAGAGCAGAACATTAAAAAAGCGCGTTTAGAGCCTTCTAAACGCGCTTTCTAAAAAAAATTGAGAAAATACCATTGACAATGCCCACTCCGAATGGAGCGACACCTAAAAAACCAAACCGAGTAGAACAGCCGTTTATGAATGAAACGGAATGCAAGTATTAAACCCACTTGCATTCCGCCTTTTGGTTTTAATCAATTCTTAAATCTTCGATTTTGACTCCAGGATGTTTGGATTTATCGAAATTGAAAGTACCATTTGGATAGGTTTTATTCGGCGTTAACTCATTGATAACCATAGAGTAACGTGAGCCATCTTTTCCAAATGCTTTAACTCCGATAATTTGATTTGTTTTTTTATCCACCGATAAGCGCAATTTCGAGTACTCGCTACTCTTGGTCGTTGGCTTAAATTCGACGAATTGGCAAGGTTTGCCACTTTCTACGCCATCACTCGTGATAGCATATACGAAATCTTTGCGCTCGTGGATGTGCATCAACTCGCGCGGAGAAAGCAAACCCGTAGCCCCACCTGCGGTAGCTGTATTGATTTGAACCTCCCGATTCCGCTTATTGTGAAACCAAACGGTCGCACCATCACAAATAATGGTTTTATCGCTCAATTCTAAACGATATTTTTCCCCTTGTTGTGCAATCGTTCCTTTTTGGATTTCTGGTTTGTTTTCTGCCAACTCAAGAGTTAGCGTGAAAGCGGCTTCGATAGATTGATACGCATCATACTGTTTGCGCACCTTATCAAGCAAGGTTTTTGCTTTCGGGTCCGATATTTCGGCATGTTTTGGTGCTTGCGCACTCGCCATGCTCAGGGTTGCTGATAATAACAACGTCGCACCGAATTGAATGAGTCTCATAGCAGCTACAATTTTTTTGATAGTGATTGAATAAGCGTCTGTTTTCCAAAACTAATAAACGCTTTTCTGGCTCGTTTAGTTTTCGGGGGCAAAAATAGGTATGTTATATCAAAGTTAAAAACAATCATGCCAGTTTAGTGGCAAAAAAAAAGATAACATCGTTATTGTTTATATTATCACATTTTTTGGGTATTTGTAATAAAATAATTTTCAGTTATTTAAAAAATAATAAAAAATCTATACGGCAAAAAAAAATGTTTGTATATTGTTAATAAGGTTAATAGATAACTTTTTTATGGTATATTAAAAAAATAATTTTTTAAATTTTTAGCGTATAAATTGCCATTTTCCAAAAAAAGTACCTTTTTTTGCTTTATCCATTTTTTTGTCCCTATATTTGCTTGATAATAATTCGTTTAAAGAACAACCTCTTAATGGACAAAATAAATATTTTACTTATCGAAGATGAAGCCATTATCGCACTGGATTTGACGATGTGTCTTCAACGGGAAGGTTATCACATTGCTGCTGCGGTTAATAATGGTCGAGATGCGTTGATTGCTTTTGAGCGAGACCCGATTGATATGATTTTATGCGACATCAATATTTTTGGGGATTGGGATGGCATTGAAACGATGACGCGGTTGCTTCAAATCCGCACTGTTCCTTTTATGTACCTGACAGCTTTGAGTGACCACACGACTTTAGAACGGGCTAAACAAACCTTTCCATCGGCTTATATTCATAAACCATTTACAATCACGTCAATACGTATTGCGATAGAAATGGCTATGAATCATTTTGCCTATTTCAATGAGCAAAAAATTGGGGATAAACCTGTCTCTAAACCTATTTCGCAAGCTCTTGAAAGCCCTATTGTAGCGGATAAACCTACTCCTGCCTCAACGGTGACAACGAATCTTTCAGATGAGAATCATTTTATTTTGAGGACGAATGATATTCTATTTATCAAGCAAACGCATCAATTTGTTAAACTAAATATACATGATATTTTATATTTAGAAGTGGATAGCAAATATGTAACGATTGTAACGCTTGGTAAAAAATATGTACTCAAAGACTCTTTAAATAATGTGTTGAATCATATTGCTTTTCCCAGATTGGTGCGCATACACCGTTCTTTTGTGGTGAATATTGCCCAAATTGACGAATTTTCGGATACCGAAATCTTAATTAAGAAAAAAAGTTTCCCAATAGGCAGGGCTTATAAAGACTCTTTTATTCAATCTTTTCGATTTTGCAAATAATCTGCACCTATTAAAATAGGTTTTAGGTTTCGGAAATCGTTCGAATGAGGATGCTGATGATTTAAAAGATTAGAAGGATGTTTTCGGTTGAAAAATGCAAATGAGCACTCAAAAAAATCCTTACAATCCTTAAAATCCTAAGCATCCTATTTCGAACTTTTTAGTTGTTCATGCCCCTCTTGAAGTTGTTCATGCCCTTTATACGGTTGTTCGAGTACTTTATGCAGCAAAGCCAGTCTGCTTATCCCTATCTTTGCATCATATTAGATTAAAACAGAAAAATAACTCAATTGATTACGAAGCAATTTTAACCAAAATGAAAAATGTATTTACACGCCAAGAAGTAGCAGATGCTATTGGCATCAGCAAGCGGACTTTGGAACGGCGCATTCGAGAAGCGGATTTAGATTTACCGCGCCATTTGTTAACGATAACGCATGTATATCAGATTTATGAGGCATTAGGGATGTCTCAACCAGATATGGTAAGAGATTTTTCGGGATAAATGCTTTTGTCGCAAATTGTCGCAAATCAATCCTATATTTTATGTTTAACTTTGCCGCAGATGTTATTATTTCAAAATTAACTCATTGATAATGAATGATTTATAATAATAACTATAAAAAGATTAAAAAGCCAAATGAATCTAAAAAGGATAGGAGCAGCAAGCATGTGTATAGACTTGCTTGCTCCTATTATCCAGTGAAACCTGTCCTATCTCTAAATGATAATATCGTTTTTAACATTTTGTACTGTAACCCTTTGATGAATATGTTCAACGCATTAAGATTATATGTTTTTTGTTAATGCGTTGAGCCTGTTTTTAGCGTTGCAAGATATCTATGGTATGAATGTTCATTTGTTGTTATAAATATTTTAAGAATTTGGTAACGTGTGAAAAGGGCTTGACGTGATTTAAAAATCATTTGAATTACGCCAAATTGTTTTTACACGTTACTTTATTTTGCAAACAAAACCAAACCTTATTTTTTATTTTTTAAATTCCTATCTTTGCCCAAGCCCCTTTTTTTGCATAAGGCTTGTGCGGCTTGTAAGCCCGATTGGATTGCACCATCAATGTAACCCACATTGGCACCAAAATCAATCCAATCGCCGCACAGCCATAGGTTTTCAAACCCACTTTCACCTGTTTTTAACCGATATTTTTCACTATTCGGTACGGAAAGCGTGTAATGGTCTGTAGGGCGCACATTGGCACGGAAATATTGATGGATAAATCGTTCATAACCGTCCGTTGTATTAGGGTTGTCTGGATGCGCCAATAGTTGAAAATCCAATCCATTTGGATAGGAAATACTGGCTCCTGCGGGCCAAAACCAAGCCATATTATCATTTAACCATTGTTCAAAGCTGTCTATCAAACGCGCCATTTCTTGAGCAGGGTAGGTGTGGTCTGAAAAGGGAGGTAGCGGATGCCGTAAAACCATTGGACCTGTATAATAAGCCAAAAATTTGGGTAATTGGTTTGCGGGCCAATTTTCATTGGGCAATACCAGAGAACTATCCAACCAAGAATACATCGGATTTTGATATAAAACGACATTAGCGGCACCATTCACAGAAGGAAGCCCCCAATCGGTTGGATTAAAACCCAATTCTTGAAGAGAAGGCAACAACCAAAGTTGTGCGGATTGGGTTGGAGTCGTTTGGACATGATCCACCATTAATTGCCAAGTTGGTTTTTTTTCAATAATTTCACTGCAAATCGTTTTCAAAGTGCCAATAGGAATGCCTAAAATGACTTCATCGAAATCGACTCCTTTTTGAAGTTTCCCTTTTCGGAAAGGAGACCAATCTGCCCAAGGGTCTTCTAAATTAATATTGCCTGCTTTCAGTCGGGCTACCTCTTTGGGTGTGATTTGAGCATAATTCGGTTCAGAAGGCCAAGTATTGAGTTTGCCGATTTGATGAATCGGGTTGTACTCGGGTACGACTAACTCGACTTGTTCGGCAAAAGAGATGTTTTCAATCGTGTCGCTTGCTCCGTAATGCACTTGTTCAATCGTATGAAAAAATTTGAATTGAACACCTCTATTTTTCAACACTTCATACATCGGCATTACCATTACATCACCTGTACCATATACAAATTGAAACACAAACGACCCTTTATAACCAATCGAATTAATGCCAAATTGTAATGCCGTGCCAGCTCCTAACGCACCGCCCTGCTCATTGACCAGATTGGCAAAAGTGCCTGTGTAAAAAAAACGCACAAAAACAGATTGTAACACCCAATCTGGCGCGCCCTGTTTGGCAAGCCAAGCCCTGTAATCCAAATCATTGACCGCCCGAAAATTAAATTGTTGGGTTTTAAAATCATAAACATCCTCTAAAACGCCTTTCAAATTGTAATATGCAAAAGCAATCATCACCTTTAAATAACTGGATTGCGCTTCTTTTTCAGTGAAGTGCAACTTATCATGTTTGGTTTTTTTTATATATTTTTCAAGTGCGCCCAATATTTTTTGATGATGCTCTTGAAAATCATCCACGATATGCTCCTGACATAAATGCCATGCTTCCAGCAAATGTTGATAGGATTTGGGTAATAATCGAGCTAATAACCCCTTTTTACCCAAAAAAGGTTTTAATAAAGGATATAAACACCCTTGATTAGAGGTAACCGTACTGCCTTTTGGGAAAAAATGATACAGAATCCATTTGGAAAACCAATTGGTATCGGCACTATATGGACTGCCCAGTGCAAATTCGAGCATGATGCCACAACCGCGCCGTAGCAATTGCCCTGTATCAAGTGGTTCGCCTTCGCCCGGAAGGTCGTCAGATTCGGGCAAGATAAAGGGACAATTCACCCATTTGCCCAATTCAGGTATAAATTCAGTGAGTAAAGTCGTGTTATTGCGTTGCAAACCGTCCTTGAATAAGTCTTGCAAGGGGCTATCAGGGGCTAAATTTTTATTTTTGCGTTCTTCATAAACGCTGCGCAATAAACGGAAAGTGGTGTCATACCAACCTTGTAAAATATGGATGCCATGCTCTTCGATGCGGTCTTGCTTGCCGCGTCCGGTTGCCGTTTTGCCGCCGAGTCGCCAACCTGTTTGATAAATGGTAATTTCATACTGTTCTTGCCAACCGTCATAATTGGTCAATTCATGGGCAGCCGTTAAAGCAGACATGCCACCGCCGAGAATGATAATTTTTTTTTTCTGTTGTTTCATTTTTTTTCAAGATTTATGAAATAAAATTATTTTCTAAACCAAGTAAAAATACGGGGTAAGCAACCCTTATTGGCATAGACCGATGGATCTAAATTTGGATAAATCGGCTGATGCTGTTTTATCAATTGATTTAAATTCGGTTGTTGATTCCAAAAGGAAGCCTTTTGATACAATTCCGTTAATTCGGGTTCAATTAGCACTTTGTCCAGAAATTTTACCCCCAATTCCACCAAATTATGAGCTTCACCCATGATATATTGCATATCTTTCGCTGTCAAAGGATAATGTGTTGGATAAAAAGCCTCCAAATGGGTTATCAAATCTACGGAGATACCTTTCGGATTGGCGAACATTCTGCCCAAGCGCGGAAAAAGAGCATCCCCTTCTACCCAAGATTGTGCAAATAGGAGTCGATACAATACCATATTGATAAAAATTTTCTCGGGTAACACCTCTTTCTCTGCTAAGTGCGGATATTTCAAGTAGCCGTCAATGATACTCGCATTATGCGCACGATACCAACTGATAGCTGTTGGATTTTCAATAAAATCAACCCAAAATCGGGCAGGCAAGGGCAATAGTTCTTTTTTTACACCCAACTGATGGGCTTTCGCACCCAATTCAGAGAGATAAATAAACCAAAGGTTGATAGCACTCCACCAAGCACTGCCAGGGGGCGTATCTGAAGGATCTCTTAAAACACAGCGTTTTTCCCAACGCATAAATGCGATTTCGGAATCGCCAAAACCATACTCGTCCAAAAGGGTGCCGCGTCCATATTGTTGGTAAAAGGCGATTCTGGATTGAAAGCGCGCTTCTGGGCTATTTTGCATGGATTCTACATATTTCCATACCTCAGCCGTGAGTTCATTCAAATACTCTGGAGTCATTTTATAAATATGATGTTTTCAAATTGCGGTGCAAGATAAGAAATTAAGTGGAATAAGTGTAAAATATTCTTTTGAAAGTTATCTTTGAAATTCTTTTGCAGTATAATCCCTTGTGAAGTGTCATACCCGTTCTTTTTATCAAAATATATGTTTATGAGAAGTCTATTTTTAACAATCGTATTCTTTTTAGTTGTATTGCGTTTGCAAGCACAAGTCCCAGTTTCTTTAAACGCATCCAAACCCTTGAATAATATTGGAAAAGCGACCCAATATTTCAAAGATGCTCATTTTCGGAGCGTTGATGACGTGTTACAACCAACCGTACAAGCACAATTCCAGCCTTACCACGAAGATATGCCTAATTTTGGTGGACTTACAGATGCGGTTTGGCTTCGGTTTGACGTATCAAAAGCAACGGAAGGGGATTTTTACCTTCAAATCAATGCTGCCTTTATGGATAGCCTTGCTTTATATGCCGTGACGAATGGTCAAGTGAAAGAAGTACAATGGTCTGGTGACAATTATGTTTTTTCAAAGCGGGCGGTGCAGGTAACGACTTTTCTTTTTCCACTCAACATCCGCACAGGAGATACGCAGGCGTATTTGTTGCGGGCTAAAACGATGCAACCTTTTTACTTTTTATTGCGGACAGGTACGCTGAAAGCCTTTATGGAGGATACCCATATCTTAGATTTTAAACAAGGGATTTATTTCGGATTTATGATGCTCATGGTATTGTATAATCTATTTTTATTTTCCTCCACCAAAGATAAATTGTACCTGCTTTATGTTGCTTACGTAATGAGCATTAGTTGGTTTATGTCCAGTGTGTATCAATATATTTTTGAATATATCTGGCCCAATTTTCCAATTTTCAATCAATACGCAGTGGCTTCTTCGGGTTTGACTATCCTGACGGCGACGCTTTTTACACGCCGTTTTTTAAATACGCAGCAACAAACGCCTCGCCTACATCGAATATCGAATCTTTTTCTTGGTTTGGGCATCTTCGTATTGGTACTGGTATGTACCCCTTTTCAAATTCATGCTTTAGGGTTGGCACAAGGGAGTATCATGGCAATGGCGATTTTTTTCTTAGTGACGGGCATTACTATTTTTTACCAAGGCTATCAACCAGCTCAATTTTACCTCTTTGCTTGGAGCTTCTTGATTATAGGTTTTATGGCAGCGATTCTGGGAGACATGGGGGTATTACCTGTGATACCTCACATCAATCCTATGCAAATTGGTTCCGCATTGGAAGTAGCTTTACTCTCTTTTGCACTTGCGAATCGGATGAAACTTTACAAAAAACAACGCGAAGATGCTCAAAATTTGCTGTTTATGCAAACTAAAGAAAATGAGCGCATCTTGACGCATCTAAACGAGATTCTCGAAGGACAAGTCAATGAACGGACGGCTGAATTACAAAATTCGTTAGGCGTTATTCAAGAACAATCGGATAAATTGACGATTTTGATGAAAGAACTCCACCATCGAGTCAAAAATAATTTGCAAATTGTTAGTAGTTTGCTCAATATTCAAGCCTATGGATTGAAAGATAAAGATGCTGTCAGAGCTTTGCAAGAAAGCAAGCATCGTGTGGATGCGATGTCTTTGATTCACCAACACTTATATCAAACGGATGATTCGGGGCATTTAGATATTAAAGCCTATACGACCAATATTTGTGAGAGCCTCATGTATGCTTATGGCTACTCACATCATAATTTTAGTTTAACCGTGGAAGTGCCACAACTTTATTTTGATATTGATAAAGCGATTCCGATTGGATTGATTATCAACGAGTTAGTAACCAATAGTTTCAAATATGCTTATGAAAATGTGGATAAACCAGCTCTAAGTGTTATTTTAACACCTGATTTTCCGTACACGTTTAATGTCATTGATAATGGAAATGCGCTCACTAAAGCGGATTGGGAACGCAAAACGATGTCGTTTGGCAAGCAATTAATTCTTTCATTGACCCAGCAAATTAATGGAAAATTGACCTTACACACCGAATCGGGGACTCATTTTAAGATTACTTTGTCAATGATGAAGTAGTTTGAAATCTTTTTAGCGGTTCTTCCGCCTTGCCAGAAAATAAAAGACTGTATTTATCTTGATTTTTCTATCTTTGTGCGAGTCTGAATAATCGTATTTAAATAAATATAATATGATAGAACATATCAAAGATTATTTTCGGATGAATACCCTGACATTTTGTTTTAAAGAGTGTGAAAAAAGTATCAAAGTTGTTAAGCCTGTAGCCTTGACGACTTTTAATACACTAAAAACCATTGCCAATGAATCATTTATTTCCCATTTTTGTCAAATTAGAACAATTCAATGTTTTAGTAGTGGGCGGCGGCTTTGTCGGTCACGAAAAAATAACGGCTTTATTGAGTAATAGCCCGAAAACACCGATTACGTTGATTGGTAGAGAAATTCGACCAGATATTTACGATTATGTTGCTGATTTTCCACAAGTTGTTTTAAAACAAAAAATATTTGAATTAAACGATTTATTGGGGCAGCAAATCGTCATCGCAGCAACCGATGATAAAAAAGTAAATGAGGACATCCGAAATGCTGCTAAGGAACGCGGTATTTTAGTCAATGTCGCGGATACGCCAGACCTTTGTGACTTTTATTTGTCGTCTATTGTTCAAAAAGGAGATTTGAAAATCGCTATTTCCTCCAATGGCAAATCGCCAACGATTACAAAACGGTTGAAACAAGTGTTTCAAGACACGCTCCCAAATGAAATTGATACGATTTTGCAAAATATGGCAGCGATTCGCGCCAAATTAAAAGGCGATTTTGCTCAAAAAATCAAAACCTTGAATCAAATTACGGAAAATTTAGTGCAGTAGAGAACCGATACAAAAGGTCGGCGAGGTTGCAATCTCGCCGACCTTGATTCGATACGAATCAGTCAGCAGGAGCAAAATTTTTAAAAATTTTGCTCCCGCTATCCCGCCTCTGGCGGCGCAACCTTATCCACAAACCTTATTTGTGAAAGCACTACTAAATAGAATGTGCATGAAAATTCTGTCCATGTGTCGTCGCTTGTACATACCCGCGCCGTATCGTAAAATCGCCAAAAGCCTCTTTTTTCAACCGATGTTGTGCATAATCTGCCAAAATTGGTTCTAAAGTGGCTAAAATACCTGCTTCATCCAGCATTTCTTTATACAATTTGTTGAGTCTTTCGCCATTGTGCGCCGCGCCCAAATACAGATTATAGCGTCCCAATGCTTTGCCGACCAAACCAATTTCACCCAAATACGGTCTGCCACAACCATTCGGGCAACCTGTCATCCGAATTATAATATGCTCTTTTTCTAAACCATGTTGACGCAATATTATATCTAATTTGTCCGTCAAACTCGGCAAATAGCGTTCTGCTTCCGCAAATGCCATCGTACACGTATTCAACGCGACACAAGCAATCGAGCTTTTGCGCAAGCCCGTTTGATGAATCGTATGTTGCAAAATACCATGTGTATTCAGGATGTTTTCAATAGCTTTGCGTTGTTTAGGGTCAATTTTTCCAATAATCACATTTTGATTTCCTGTCAAGCGAAAATCGCCACTATGAAGGGTTGCCACTTCGCGCAAAGCGGTTTTTAATTGAAATGCAGCCGTATCTGCAATCCGCCCACCTTCGATGAAAAGCGTCAAATTATACGTACCATCTGTATTGAGCGACCATCCATATTCATCTCCTGTATTTGTAAAGTGGTATTTTTCAAGGGGTTGCAAATCATAACCCAATCGTTTATGCAATTCTGCTTTAAAAACATCCAAACCCACTCGGTCAATCGTGTATTTCAATCGAGAAAATTTTCGATTCGACCTATCGCCCCAATCGCGCTGTATCGTCACGATTTTTTCGCAAACATCTATCACTTTATCTTTTTCCACAAAACCCAATAAATCTGCCAATCGCGGATACGTCTCAGGCATCCCAAAAGTCATCCCCAAACCGCCGCCCGCCGCAACATTATAACCTATCAATTTACCTTGCTTTTCAATCGCAATCAAGGCAACATCATTGGCAAAAATATCGACATCATTATTCGGTGGAATCGCTAACGCCACTTTGAACTTACGCGGCAAATAAGTTTTGCCATAAATCGGCTCATCATTATCCTTTATTTGGCGATTGATGAGTTTATTGGCTTTTTGTTTGGGTTCACCATTATCATCGACTTGTTGCCCGTCCAACCAAATTTCCCAATAAGCAGCCGTTTTGGGAGTCAAATGGGCAGAAATGGCTTGTGCATCTTCATAAACTTCTTGATGAATTTTCGATTGTGCGGAATTGGGATTGCACATCACATTCCGATTTACATCGCCACAACCAGCAATGCTGTCCAATAACGCCTCATTAAAACCTTGAATCGTCGTTTTAAGGTTCGGTTTTAAAATTCCATGTAGTTGAAACGCTTGACGTGTCGTCAATTTCAACGTCCCACTCCCATAGGTATCCGCCAATTTGTCCATCGTAAGCCACTGATGCGCAGAGGCAATCCCGCCCGGAACGCGCACGCGTATCATAAACGAGTACAACGGCTCTAATTTTTGGCGTTTGCGCTCGCTGTCAATATCGCGGTCGGTTTGTTGGTACGAACCATGAAATTTTATCAATTGCGTATCATCGACATTTAACGCGCCCGTGATAGGGTTTTCAAGGCTTTCGACCAGCGTACCGCGCAAATATTCACTTTTTTGTTTTATAATTTCGACCTCAGAAGGTAATTTGTTAGGCATGATTTACATTTTTTTTTAATCTTTTAAAATAGGTCAAGTGAAGGTAGATAAATTGGAACACGGGTAACACTGATTTTGCGGATTTTCGCGGATTTTTTTCTTTTTATCTCATGTTACGCAGTCTTATTTTTTAAGGCAAATATAATTCTGTTTTTAGAGAGAATAGGTTTCGGAAACCTTGAAGATTTTCGAAACCTACGCCTTTTACCAAACAATATTTTGGCTTTAAAAAGGACTGCGCAAATGAGTTTGTAAAAGAAAAAAATCCGTGAAAATCCGCAAAATCAGTGTTCCAATTTACCCGCTTTAATAAACATCTTCCAAATAACGACGTTGTTGTTTCAATTGTTTGACATAGGCAATGGCTTTTTCGGGCGTAGAAGCCATGTTTTGTTGAACCACTTCTACCAAAGCGCGTTCTACATCGCCCGCCATCCGATTTTTATCACCGCACACATAAAAATGCGCTCCTTGTTCCAACCAATCAAAAACTTGTTTTGATTTTTCCAACAATCGGTGTTGAACATACACTTTTGCCGCTTGGTCGCGGGAAAAAGCGACATCCAATTGTGCCAAATGTCCCTTTTTCAAGGCTTGTTGCCATTCCAATTGGTACAAAAAGTCCGTCGTAAAATGTGGATTTCCGAAAATTAACCAATTTTTGCCCCGCGCCTGTTGCGTTTGTCGCTCCTGCACGAAGGCGCGAAATGGAGCAATCCCCGTCCCTGCGCCAATCATAATAATAGGTGTATCTGGATTTTTGGGAATTTTGAAAAACTCATTATTTTCTACAAAAACGTTTGCCTTTTCGCCAATTGCCAATCTATCTGCCATAAAGCTGGAGCAAACGCCTTCTTTTTTGCGTCCAAACGATTGATAACGCACCGCGCCAATCGTCAAATGCACTTCATCTGGATACATTTCCAAACTCGACGAGATGGAATACAACCGAGCAGGCATGTTTCGCAACAACGCCGCAAACGCTTGTGGAGTCAAGTTTTGAGCAGGAAAATCGGTCAATAAATCGACCACATCGCGCCCATAACAATACGTTTGCAATTGCTTTTTATCCAACAACAAGGTTTTTAAAGCCTCATTTTGCGTCAAATCAGCGTATTTTTTCAATAAATCAAGGTTCAAAACCGATAATTCGGCTTGATTTAACAAAAATTCGCCCAAATTCGCTGTTTGATTTTCCAACGCCGTTGCAGGCGCAAAACCTGTTTTTTTCAAAACTTCCGAAACCAATCGTTCTGAATTGGTTGGCAAAATCCCTAACGAATCGCCCGCTTGATAGGTCAATCCTGAATTTTCTAAGGATAATTCCAAATGATAGGTTTCTCGGTCTGAACCGCGTCCGTTCAATTGGATTTTTTCTAAAACAGTGGCTCCAAAAGGATTTTTGCGGTCAAATTTCGGTATTGACGGCAAACTTGAAGCTGTTTTTACAAAACTATTGGCTGTTTGCGCGGTTGCGGATTCATATTTTTGGGCAATCGCCGCCACCACAGCATCGCCCCATTTTTCTGAATCATCGTGAAAATCAACATCACAATCCACTCGATTCGCCAACCTTCTGCCGCCTAATTTTGATAATTGCACGTCAAAATCAATCCCCGTTTGACAAAATTGCAAATAACTCTTGTCTCCCAAAGACAAAATGGAAAAATCCAAATCAGTGAATTTAGGAGCGCGTTGTCCGTGCAAGAGCTGATGTAAGGTTTCGGCAGCCGCAGGCGGTTCGCCTTCGCCATAAGTGCTGACGACGACCAACAAAATTTTATCCGATTTCAAACGCGGTGTTGGATATTCGTTCATATCCACTAATTCGGATTGCCAACCGCGTGTTTGGATTTTTGCGGCAACCGATTTAGCTGCTTTTTTAGCATTGCCCGATTGTGTACCGTATAAAATCGTAATTTTCGGAATTTCAACTTTCGAGTTTACACTATTAGGAACCGTTTTTGCCGTCGCAAGTCCATAAAAATAGCCACTCAACCACAATAATTGCGCTTCTGGCAAGGTCTGTACCCATTTTTGAATGGTTTCATTTTCCAACCCAATGGGTATCGAAGAAGGTATTTGCATTATTAAAATTTTTAATATTTTTAACGGTGTGGTACAATTGGAACGCGGATGGACAGATTTTCGCGGATTTTTTTATTTTTTGAGTTTTTACAAAATTTTAATTAAAATTAAAATTTAAAAAAGTATAAAATTTTGTAAGTAGTTGATTCGAAATAAGCTATCAAAACGTAAATAGTTGAAAATCAGCGCATTTACATCGAATCAAGGTCGGCGAGGTTGCAACCTCGCCGACCTTTTGGATTGGTTATTTCAATTGAACTATTTATAAACAAAAAAATCCGTGAAAATCCGCCCCATCCGCATCATCCGCGTTCCAATTGTACCATACCTAATGATTCTATAACTTGTTCCATCGTATGATAACGAACCACTTCACCCAAGACAATCACCGCAGGAGCATTCAAAAGAGCCACTTCAGACCGACTCAAAATCGCATCCACCGTACTAATGATAACCTGTTGATTCGCCAAAGTCGCATTTTCGACCAAAGCAATAGGCAAATTTCCTTTGCCTGTTGCTTTAAAAAGCGCAATAATCTCTTGCAATCGCCGCAATCCCATCAAAATCACAAAAGTCATATCCACTTTTGCAGCGATGTTTGCAGCCAGTTCGATTTCGGGCGAAAGTTCATTCAATTCAGTCGTTGCCGTCATCACCCAGAAACTTCGACTGACACTTCGATAGGTCATCGGAATCCCAATGCTCCCCGCCGCCGCTATCGCACTCGATATGCCTGCCACATAAGCCGTTTCAAGTCCATGCGCCGCCGCGTACAACATTTCTTCGCGCCCGCGCCCAAAAATGAAAGGGTCACCGCCTTTCAAGCGCACCACATGCCCACAATTTTCAGCATATTCAACAATAATTTCATTTATATCGTCTTGACTATAAGCCTTGTAACCGCGCCTTTTCCCTACAAAACATTTGACCGCATCAGGAGCCGCCCAATCCAACAGCGCAGGATTTACCAACGCATCATACAAAACAACATCCGCAGATTCCAACGCTTTTTTGCCTTGCAAAGTCAATAAATCCACCGCACCAATGCCCGCACCAACTACGGTTAATTTAGGTTTTTTCATCATTCATTTTCATTTAACACAATCATCCCCGCCGCTACCGTGTGATGATTGTTAGGATGAACCAATACAAAACTGCCTGTTTGTCGATTCGTGTTATAAGTATCAAAAACAATAGGTTGAGCCGTCCGCAAACGCACTTTTACAATCGCATTCAAGGTCGCTTTTTCAACTTCTATTTTTTCTAAGGTTGAAATATCTAATTGATAATCAATACTTTGCACAATTACTTTTACCGTATTAGACCCATTTTGCAATAGCAAACGCGCTCCATTTGTCAATGCCTGTTTTTCATCAAACCAACACAAATAGGCTTGTAATTGCGAACCCACTTCTACGGTCGCGCCTTGCACAACAATCGAATCACCGCGAGAAATATCGATATTATCTTTCAAGTGCAAAACTACTGATTGCCCCGCAATTGCCGTCTCTACTTCCTGCAAATTTTCCTCAATTTTAACAATTTCAGAAGGTAAATCAGAGGGCAAAACCAATATTTTATCCCCTTTTCGATACACACCACTCTGAATCCGACCTGCATAACCACGATAATCCGAACCTTGTGGGCGAATCACATATTGCACTTGAAACCGCGATTCTGCCGTTTGTGGCGGAATGATTGGAATCGTTTCCAAATAATTCAACAATGTTTCGCCTTTATACCAAATTATATTTTCAGAAGACGTGACTACATTATCCCCATTTTTGGCAGACATGGGAATAAAAGTCACTTTGGGCAATTTTAAACGATTGGTTAAAACCAAATATTTTGTTTTAATTTGTTCAAAAATAGCTTCCTCGTAACCAACTAAATCCATTTTATTGACCGCAACAACAATTTGTGTCAAATTTAACAACGAAGCCAATAACGTGTGCCGCACCGTTTGTTCCACGACTCCAAATCGCGCATCTATCAACACAATTGCCACATCTGCATTGCTCGCGGCAGTTATCATATTTCGAGTATATTGAATATGACCAGGCGCGTCTGCAATGATAAATTTGCGTTTTTTCGTCGTAAAATATTTATAAGCCACATCAATCGTAATCCCTTGTTCGCGTTCTGCCCGCAAGCCGTCCGTGAGCAAAGCCAATTCGACCGTTTCTTGACCATTGTGTTTTCTTTGGCGTTCAATCGCTTCCCGAATGTCGAGCGAAACCGCCTCACTATCCCATAACAAACGCCCAATCAAGGTACTTTTGCCATCGTCCACACTACCACAAGTAATGAATTTTAATACGTCCATTTTTTAAATTATTTGCTTTTAAATGATGTTTAAATTTATGAATCAATGATTTACAAATAATTAAAAATAGCCATTCTTTTTTCGGTCTTCCATAGCGGTTTCAGAAAGTTTATCATCCAAACGCGTCATACCGCGCTCGCTGACCCGCGCTTGAATCACTTCTTCGATAATCGCCTCCAACGTCGTTGCCGAACTTTCGACCGCCGCCGTACAAGTTGCATCGCCCACCGTGCGGAAACGAACTGGCAATTGCACGATTTCATCGGTCGGTTCGAGGCGAATGTGCGGCGTAACCGCCAATAATTGCCCCGATTCTAAGCGCACACATTCGCGCAAATGAGCGCGATAGATAGACGGAATCATAATGTTTTCACGGCGAATATAATTCCAAACGTCCAACTCCGTCCAATTAGAAATCGGAAAAACGCGCATATTTTCACCTTTATCCAATCGTCCATTCAAAATATGCCACAATTCAGGGCGTTGCGCTTTGGGATTCCATTGCCCAAAAGCGTCCCTAACACTGAAAATACGTTCTTTGGCGCGGGCTTTTTCCTCATCCCGTCTCGCGCCGCCGATGCAAGCGTCGAACTCAAATTCCTCAATCGTATCCAATAAAGTATAAGTTTGCAAGGCATTTCGAGAAGGAAAACGCCCTTTTGGGTCTTGCAAACGGTGTTTTTGAATGGAATCTTCCACTTTGCGGACGATGAGTTTTTCACCAATCGTATTTGCTAAGTAATCGCGGAACGCCAATACTTCTTCAAAATTGTGTCCCGTATCAATATGCACCAAAGGAAACGGAAATTTGCCTGGACGAAACGCTTTCAATGCCAAATGTACCAAAAGAATCGAATCTTTTCCACCCGAAAACAAGAGTGCAGGGCGTTCAAATTGACCCGCCACTTCGCGCAAGATATAAATTGCTTCCGCTTCCAAAGCGTCCAAATAATCGAATGATTTATTATTAATTTTCATAATTGTTTGATTTTTAATTGTTTAAAATTGTTTTTTCGGAACGATGTGTAATCCACATTCTTTTTTAGCATCCATTTCCCACCACCAGCGACCTGCTCTAAAATCTTCGCCTGCTTCAATCGCTCGCGTACACGGCGCACAACCAATCGATACAAAACCTTTATCATGCAATGGATTATAGGGAATTTTTTGTTCGTGAACATATGATTTTACTTGTTCAAATGTCCAATCCATCAAAGGGTGAAATTTTATCAATTGAAACGAATCATCCCACTCTAAAAAGGGCATTTGACTGCGATTTGCCGATTGCGCCGCCCGAATCCCTGTTATCCAAATGCGTTGTTTGGATAAGGCACGTTTCAATAATTCCACTTTGCGCACGCCGCAACACGCCTGTCTATTTTCAACCGATTCGTAAAAACCATTCACACCTTGTTGTTGAACTAATTGCGTAATAGCTTGATTATCAGGAAAATACACCTCAATTTTACCTTGATACAAATCAAGGGTTCGCTGCCAAGTGTCATACGTTTCTTGAAATTGACGACCTGTATCCAGCGTAAAAACGCGAATCGGCAACTGATTTTTGAAAATCAAATGACTTATCACTTGGTCTTCCAATCCAAAACTGGTCGAAAATACGATTTCATCTTGAAAGGTTTGCACCAAATAATGCAAGCGTTCCAACAAAGATAAAGGTTGTAAAATCTCCTTTAACGCCATGACAGCGTTCCCTTGAATAGACATAATTGTTTGATAATAATGGGTAATTAATTGGAAAACAATGATTTGTGTTTAGAATACAGGATGATACAAGGCATTATTGGTAAGTGCATTACCAATTAGACTATCTTAATCTGAGTTCTAAAATTTGGAATTAACAACAACAGCAGCAACAGCAACGAACCTTGACTGGAGAAATCAAGTTTGAAGTAGAGGCAGATTTGGGAGCGAAAAACGCGCTGTTAAAAATGGTTGCTTGCATGACGATTGATGTTTTTATATTGCTAAAAATATAGCTGGATTTGGCACCTTATTGATTTACAACGGTTGCCGACGCTTCTATGAGCCTATCTCTCCGCGTCTCTGTATAAAAACAATTTTTGATTTAAAAATTGATGGTGCAAAGCTATATGCAATCTTTGAATTGTACAATAGCTATTTTTAAATAATGAAAAATCAATACAAAATACTTTTTTAAACGATTAAACCATTTTTTATTTTATTTTTTAATCATAAAACGCATTTTATATGTATTTTGTAATGTCCATCAAATGTAAAAATGAATATTTATTCATATGAATATTGCATCATTTTTACATATTTTGCTTAAAAAACACATTTTTTGTAAAAATATTTCAATTTTAATTGGAAAATTGTTGAAATAGGATGCTGATGATTTGAAGGATTGCAAGGATATTTGGAGTACTCATTGGCGTTTTTCGACCGAAAACATCCTTTCAATTTGAAGGATTGCAAGGATATTTGGAGTACTCACTGGCGTTTTTCGACCGAAAACATCCTTTCAATCGCTGAAATCATTAGCATCCTATTTCAAAAAAATTCCAAAGTAGAAACTACTGCTATATCTATAAATCATTGATAATCAATTCAATATATGCCGTTGGCGTTTTTCGACCGAAAACATCCTTTCAATCGCTGAAATCATTAGCATCCTATTTCAAAAAAATTCCAAAGTAGAAACTACTGCTATATCTATAAATCATTGATAATCAATTCAATATATGCCGTTAAAAGTCGAATCCCATAAGCAGTCGCACTTTGTTGTGGTGATAATTCGGTGGCAGAAAACGCCATGCCCGCAATATCCAAATGCGCCCAATGCGGGTGTCTATCCGTGAAAACTTCTAAAAATTTCGCTGCACTAATCGCTCCAGCCATTGGTTTCCCACTAAAATTGCTCAAATCCGCTATATCTGATTTCAAATCTTCCGCATAGGCATCCCAAAGCGGCAATCGCCATACTTTTTCGCCTGTCAACTCGCCCGCCAACGTCAATCGCGCCGCCAATGCATCGTCATTTGTAAACAAACCCGCGCAATGATAGCCCAAAGTGCCAATTACGGAACCTGTCAAAGTCGCCAAATCTATCAACGTATCAGGATTATAATTTTTAACCATATAGGACAAGCCATCTGCCAAAATAATGCGCCCTTCCGCATCCGTATCAATCACTTCAATCGTCTTGCCGAGATACGAACCCACCACATCACCCGGTTTTGTTGCCTTTCCATCCACCATATTTTCGGTACTCGGAATGATACCGATGAGGTGAACAGGCAATTGCAACCGTGCCGCCAACTCTATCGTCCCCAAAACCGCCGCCGCACCGCCCATATCCGACTTCATTTTATGCATATTCGTCGAAGATTTGATGCTGATGCCACCCGTGTCAAAGGTCACGCCTTTGCCTACGAGTCCAATTTTAGTCAACTTTTTGTTGGTTATTCCAGTTGGAAGATACTCCATAATGATAAAACGGGGTTCTTCAGGACTGCCTTGATTGACCGAAAGCAAGGCATGAAGCCCCTTTTCGATACACTTTTTTTTATCAAAAATCGTCGTTTTATAACCAAATTGTTTGCCGGAAGCCTCTGCCCACTCGCCTAATACACGCGGTTGTTTGAAATTAGAAGGCGCATTGACCAAATCCATTAAGCGCATTTGCGCCTCCGCCGTTTCCACTCCTTTTTGCGCAACTAACTGTAAATAAGGATGTTGTGCGCAAATTGTAAGCATTGCACTTGCATTTTTGAACGGATGAATATTAAACAGGCTATCCGCTTTATGAACGCCGACTTGATACCCGCCTAAACAAAGTCCGTTCACAGCCGCCGTCAAATAAGTCGTTGAAGTCGCACCAATCGTGGATACCCGCCAATCTAAAACAACATCTTGTGTCAAACGCGCCCTTTGCGTAAAAGCAAAATACCGAAAAATAGCCAAAACGTCTCCCAAAGACGGCTCCGCCCCTAAACCGAGTAGAAAAACCTTGCGGTCACTGCCCTGTTCGGGATACAAAAGAAGGCATTCTTTCGCCTCTGCTTTAAAATCTCTTCTTAAAAGAAAGGGGGTTTGTTTAAAATCAACCGCTAAACGATCCAAAAGAGCTAAGGTGGCAGCATTTTTAAATATCGGCACGATGACCAAAGGACTATCGTTGAGGCGTGCGACGAAGTTTATTTTCATTTTCTCGTATCTTCTCCAAAAAAAGTTTTTTTTTGGAAGCTGTTAATTGTAAAGGATTTAAATAATTATATTTTTTTAATTTGATTTAGGGGTTGGCAAAAAAAAAGCCATAAAACGCTTGGCAGGGCAAATGTAAGCATATTACTCACTTTCCCACCTAAAACGCCTTACAGCCATTTAAAAAAATGGTGTATATTAAACTAAAATTAAAGGTAATCTCTTCGTTAAACAGGAGTGGTTTGAAATAACCATTCGACTGCTTTTGTAAATTCTTGTCCCCACCGCGTTTCGGTGTGTTGCCCTTTGGGGTCTATGGATAAATTTATTTTAAACTTTTTGTTTTTAAAATCTTGATTTTCCAATTGTTTTTTCGCTCGACGCAGGTTTGGAAGCATATTTGCCCCTTCTTGACCGCCTCCATACAAGTAAACTCGAATCGAATCCATCGTTTCATACATTGGCAAATGAAGATTCGCCCCATTCATCACCCACAAAGACGGCGAAAAAACCATCCATCGACCAAAAATGGTCGGATATTGTAACCCTGTATAAAGCGAAATCAAACCACCCAAAGAAGAACCGCCAATACCTGTAAAAGCAGGTGCGGACTTGGTTCTGAACGATTTATCCATATGTGGTTTTAATACTTCGACTAAAAAACGCATATAATTTTTACCTTGTTCATCAGTTGGCGTGTATTCCCGAATCCTATCCATGCCGCCGTGTTCTATCATCACGACAATAAAATCCAACTTATTTTGCTCGGATAACACTGCCATTTTCTGGTCAATCGCCCAATTACCATAGGCTGAACGCGCATCTGCCAAATTTTGTCCGTCATTTAAATACAAAACAGGATAATATTTGGTTGCTTGTTGTTGATAATCATGTGGCAACAAAACCCGCACGCGGCGATATTTACCCAAACTCGGTATGAAAAAAGCATCCGAAATCAATTGTTTTTTAGGCAAAAACTGAGGTGTAAACGAAAGCCCATAACTCATCCACCGCAATACGACATCGGATACGATACGCATTTGCTGTGGCGATGTAATGACTCGATTCACAATCATTTCGCCTAAAACATCCAATTCTTGATGCTCCCAATCGCCCCTAACATACTTGTATTCAAGGGGTTGTGGCAACGTTACATCTTTTGGAAAAGAAAATATGAAATGTCCTTTACTTATTTTTTGCATCTTGAAACGCTCATCCGAAGTACTCCAACCATTAAAATTGCCCGTGATGAATATCGGACGCAGCTCGGTATCACTATCCGATGGCGTTTTCAATTCTAAGGTTAAGGTTTGAGTAGGCTCCTGTTCCTTTTGAGGTGGCTGCTGTTGTGTAGTGCCCATCTTTTTGCGCTTGTTTTTAGATGTTGGTTCAAGTTTGCTTGTCTTCCAAATCTCGTTTTATAACGAATCCAAGGTCAAATGTATGCTTTCCGTTTGAAATTTGCAAATTTTTTTGAAAAAAATCATATAAATACCTAATTTACTTAGCAAACGAATGGGTTCGTAATTTAAAAAAAATTGATTTTTAACGAATTACATAATTAAAATAAAAATTATGTAGCTTTATTGTTATTGGGATGATAAAAAAAATGTACTTTTTGTTCACAATCCGATAAGCGATAAAATCGATTGAAAGCTGCCCAAGAAACGCCTTTTTCAAACAATTGAGCAAGATTTTGATACCCTGATTTGCCCGTCAAACGAAATAAATGCAGCCACAAACATACGAATAAACCACGATATTCGATATTGCCAAATGATAAAATCCCCAAACTGTACCGCCATAAATGTCCAAAACGATATAAATGCAAATTTTTAAATAAACTGGCTTCCAAAATAGGCAACTTTTCTGCAAAAAGAGGATGATGCCCTACCATTTGCAGGTATTCATGCAAACCAATGATAGAAAATAATAATCCATTCAACACAAAATTGGGATGCGTGATAGATGGATATTCTTCAATCCATTCATCGCCTGTGGGCGTTTTCGTGTAAGTGCCGCCTTCGGATAGATTTTTGAACATCGCATTTAAAATTTTCTCCGCTTGTTGCGCATAAATTGGGTCTTTGGTCAAGGCGTATGCCCGCAAAAATAGCGAACCAATGATGCCTTGCGTGATACCCGCATACCAAGGCGGTTGAATATTTAAATGAGGAATATTTTTATTGTAAAAATAATAAATATAGGTATCATCTTGATTACTAATCTTTTGTAAATGCTTGACTTGAATCCAAAATGGTTTTAAAGCGGCTTGGTTTTGATTCCAAACATAATCGTTGTAACAAACCAAACCATAATGCGCCGCAATTAAGGGGCTATAATCTCGGTTGAGGTCATTTCGGGTTTGCGCCACTCCCTCTGTGTCGAAAAAAAGATGCTGTTGATAAGTCTCTAAATTTTTAAAATAAGCGTAACTGACATAACTCGTATCCCAATCAATGGGCGCACAAGGCGTTTGATGCCATTGCGAAAACAATTTAGATTGTTTTTTTTGATATTGTTTTAATAAACCCATTTTATCCAATCCATGCCGCAAGCCCGCTTGAATTTTGATGGAAATGGTTGTCGTATAATAGTATATATCTTTTTGTATCATAATCAATTGGTAATCAATGTTTTGAAAATTTAAAACATACAATTTTTGGCAATAAAAGCGATTAAATAAGCCAGCGGTAGGAGCATGAATTGCGCTAAAAGGGTTCCTATGAATCGACTCACAACGACAAAAACCATATATTTTCTAAAATATTGTTGTGTTTGCTCGCCCGCAATCACGCGGTCTGATAAAATTGCCATATCTGGATCGGCAAAAACCATGAATATTACAATCGCGGCTCCATTGACGAAACCATTGAGGGATGCTGCGGTTGCCCGAATCGTAGGATTTAAATAGCCTGCAAGCAGGCAAGATAAGACGCTTACTGTAAAAAAAGCATTACTCATCATGTGTAAAAACATGATTTTCAAAGAAATATCTTGATATTGGGTTAACATTTGAAAATTGCCTTGTTTGGGAATGGCAACATGTTTTTGAATGATTTTCCAATTTTTCCAGCGCAGACCTGCGCGGATGAGTTTTGGAAAAGAAAAAAGTTTATATAAAACTTCCACGATTTGAGTGAATACGCGCTGCCCTGTCGGAATTGCTAATCCGCCGAACATCGTCCCTAACATGGATGCAATAATGACATATCTAAAAAAAGCAATATCATAACTTTCTTGATTAATAATCCGATTTTCAACGTATTTAGCTAATAATGGTGCTTGCAAAGTGATAGCCATTCTGGAACCCACCATTAAAAAATTGAAAAGAGACCAAGTGATGGCACTTTTATGGGTTTGAACGTTGACAATTCGGAGACAATAGGACATTGTTCCAATAAAATGAATTACAAAAGTGAGTGTACAGACAATCAGTAAAACCATTTGTTTGTTTATATTTTCATGCTTTCTTGAACTTGGACTCTTCGGACGGCTTAGATTCTTTGGATTTGAATAAGTAGTTGAAGTTAAAGCATCGACAAAAAAAAATGACGACTAAAAGATTGATTTTCAATAGAGTATAACATTTGGAGGGTTTGAAACCCTGTCCCTTACCCACAAATAGATTTGCGCCACAAATTTCGTAAATTTGAAAAATTTACGAAATTTTAGGTGCAAACCCTCCAAACGCTGTTGTCGATTATTTAACATTAACCACTTACAATCCCAAAAATCCACATTTAATTTTTCTTCGGGTCGTACAACGTAAATACCCGGCTCACATTAAAACCAAAATGAATTTTTCCTGCAAAAAAATCATCTGTATTATTAGTTATAAAACCATATTCAGACATAGAAGTTGAGTTGGTAAAGTGCAATTGGAAAACGTGACCGCCTGTTTCAATATCGCAACCAATTGATAATGAATTATATACGCCTGTCTTCAATTGATTTGGCAACACGTATATATACTCGCCTGTCAATGCTACTCGATTGGACAGTTTGTAACGTGCACCGACTCCTAATGCCAAAACGATGTTTTTTTCAGCAGATGTTTCCACTAAATTGCGCCAAACCATAGTTGGAGAAAGTTGCAAGGTGAACGCTTCACTGAATTTTCGCCCAATCAACAATTGATGCGTGTAAAACAACCGCGATGAAAAATAATTATCACGGTCTGGCACTGCCCACTTTTGGGTTTCCAACGCCATCGAGGTAAGCACCGACAAAGTGATAGGCATATTGCGTTTTCCACTACTTTGGCGCAAAATGCGCCATTTGACAAACCCATCTAACGCTTTGCCAACACTATTTCTATTAATCCCAATTCCAATATTATCCGTGATGCCATAATCAAAACCCATTCGTTGTGTGGCGGCATCTATGCCAAATAAATCATATAAACCTTTGTCAAGCGTGGCAAAACGATGCGAAATTTTATAATCCAATACACCTTGCGCCGTGTTTTCCAAAGAGTGCATATTGATAATGCGATTCGTTTTGAACGAAAACTTCGCGTATTCGGTTTCCTCCTGCTCATTCAGCATACTGAGCAAATCGCCTATCGTATCTATTTGATTTTCAGTAGGTTGTGCGCGAACCACTTTTGGTGGTTCTTTCTCATATTTGCTCGCTTCCTCAATCGAAGCCCTTTTTTTAGCTAATCGGATTTTTTCAGCTTCCAAAATTTGTGCTGCTGCTGCTGCTTTTGCGGTGTTTTCAGCCGCTAATTTTTCAGCTTCAGCCGCTTTTCGCGCTTTTTCTTCAGCCATTTTTGCGGCTTCTGCGGCGGCTTTTGTTTTCGCATTTGAAGTCGTTTTTTTTACATCGCCCAATGATTTTGGGGTCACTTTTTTATTAGGCTGTGCCATAGACATCAAACTCGTTGCCGTCAATAGGAATAGGCAAAGTAGTAAATGTTGAATTTTTACCATTGTAATTAGTTGATTAATAATGAATTATGTTGGGTAATCCTAATTTTTAAAATAAAGCAACAAAAGCTACAAAGTAAGCCTAAAAAATCGGTTTACTTTATAGCTTTTGTTCTTAAAATACAAAACGCATTTCATTTATTTTTTCATATCTTTGAAAGATACTTTCAATTTTGCTTCTGCGGCGATTTTATCCTTGACCGCACCCGGAATTGCCACTTTGTAATCCGCTAATTTCGTTGTAAACTCTGCATGAGCTTCTACAATAATGCCACTTTTGACCACCACCGTTCCAGTCGTTGCTGCGTCATTTGTCACGCCATGCATCGTCAATTTGCCCGATACTTTGACAGGATACGTCCCATCTTTTTTCAAATTGACCTCCTTCAAATTCGTAATCGTGCCTTTAAACGTTGCACTTTTGAATTTTTTAGATTCCAAATAATTTTCATTAAAATGCTCTTCCATCAACGCACGCTCGAAGTGAAAACCCGCAACCAATACGCCTACTTCCACCGCGCCTGTTGCCGCATTGATTTTGCCGACTGTTTTCGTATTTTTAGCTTCAATTTTTTCAGGCGAATTTTTCGCAGTTGCGTCAAATTCCGTTACACCGTCTTTGGATACAGCCGTTTGCGCGGTGGCAAACATCGAAACCGACAGCATTGCCATCGCAAAAAGCACTTTTTTCATAGAGAAAATTGGATTTACAAATTAAAATTTAAAAAAAATCTTATTTCGCAGGAACACAACGACCAATTTGAATATCATCCATATTGATACCATTGCAAATGCCTTGTAATTTCACCATTTGTCCGACTTGATACGCCGTTTTAGGTTTCTCTGAAAATGGGTCAATGGTACAACTAATTGTTTTGATTGAATCACTGGATTCCAACATTAAACTGCCATTATTCGTAGAATCGGTCTTTACTTCGGCGATTTTGCCCGTCACGACCACGATTTTTTCACTAAATGTAGAATCGGCTGCATTTTCATTGCGCACATAAGCCGCCACTAAGTCATGAGCCGAAATCGTAATATCAATTTTTTGGTCAGCGATTTTTTTATGCGGTTGTGTCCACATTTTGTATGCCCAAAAACCACCTACAAACGCCCCTATCAAACCCAGATAAAATAATTTTTTTAACATAATAGCGATATTGTATGTATTTTTAAAATAATTTATTGCGGCATTCCTGCGGTAATCCAAGCCTCAATTTTGTTAACAGTACATGCAGGCAATTGCGAAGTCCCCTTTGGCATATTGGAAAAACCAGAAGCATGGCGCATCGAACCTAAAAAAGCAGCTTTACTTGAAGTCGCATAACTTTTCGTCGCTGCATAAGTCGATAAATTTGCACCCGAAGCAGCCCTTGCTGCATCATGGCAACTCGAAGTCGCACATTGTGTGTTCATTATAGTTGCAACAAAATTGGAATAGGTGATTCCAGTTGTGACGCAATTGACATCAGGATAGAGGACATCTGCTTTATCAAAGTAACAACTTTCAACCATTCCTAAGAGACAAATGAGGCTAAATGCCGTAATCAGAGCTTTTTTTTTCATTGTTGGAATCCATTTTGTTTGTCGCAACAAACGTTCATTTCGCTTAAAATATTGTGACGCTCCTAACCAGACGCGGTATCCCCTGCAACGGTTGCTTTAACAAAACTTTAAATTGAAAGCAACCCTTTTTCCAAAACGGAAATTGCTGATTTTCCAACGATTCTATCCTCATAAGTGGTTAAAGTCAAATAATCGACAACAACGTTTGGAGGGTTTCAAACCCTCCAAACGTTATACTGCCTTGAAAATCAATCATTTAGCAGGTCTGTTTTTTTGTCAATTCTTTCATTTCAACTACTTACCGTTGAATTTTTTAAAATAAATCAAAAAGCCGTACTAAATCGCGCCCATTCGTATTATGGCAAGAGATACAACCGCCCCCTTTTTTCGTAACCGAATAAGCAATTTTCCCATCAGGACTGTATTCTGCCCAAAGCCAATTGCTGCCAGCATTAGAATCGCCCGTCATTTTCTTCATAATGGCATAAAAAGCAAGTTGCCCTGTCGCGCTATCATATAACTCTTTTACAATAATTGAACCTTCTGGAAAAGCACCACCAACAGGCAATTTACCATTATTGGTGAGTGCGTTTTTGGCAATTGCGTTGAAACGAACTCGAAAAAAGCGATTATGTGGGCTTTCCGACGAAGAAGCGACGATGGCAGTGTTGCCTTTGTAATATGTGTAGCCAGTGGTATTGCTAAATTCGTTGAAAAGAGTGATTTCCATGTCGGTTGCTTCCTTTTTGCAACTTTCGGTGAGCGTTGCAAGCAAAAAAACAAAGAAAAATAAATACAATATATTGAATTTCATATCAAAGGATTTAAAAAAGGATTAAATTGGTTCTAATTAATAATACAAAATTACAGTCCAAAAAGCGTCAGTTACTTGTCGAAAATGCCTTAGAATTTACCGAATTTTCCCTATATTCTATTACGAATCCGTTTTTATAAAATTCGGATGGATTAATGTTCGTCTTATTTTTAAAAAAACGACTGAAATGCGCCAATTCTTCAAATCCTAATTGAAATGCGATTTCAGAACAAGACATGGGCGTATAAATTAATAATCGTTTTGCCTCCAAAATGATTCTTTGGTGGATAATTTCACTTGGACTTTGAATTTTTAAAAGGGCAAATTGGTTGGATAAGGTTTTGGGTGCTTTGTATAATAGTTTGGCGTAAAAATCAACATTATGTTGTTTTTTAAAATGTTGCTCCACCAACATACTAAAATGTCTGAATAGATCCAATTCTGATAACTCAAATTGGGTGGAAAACAATTGTTGTTTTGCAATGCGCGTACAAGTTATAATCAATCTTTTTAATAAGACGCGCAACATTTCACCTTGCAAAGAATCCTTTTTGGTAAATTCTTCTTCTAAAATATTTAATAAAAGATTAATTCGACCTGACCAATGTTCGTCAACAGATAAAAGAACATTTTGATAAGGGCTAAAAAAAAGCAATCCTGCACAAGAAACTTCTTTATCATGTTGGATGATACAATAAAAATCTTGATTATATTGTACTAAATATTGCCCTTCTTCGCAATGGTCAATCGCGATTTTTTGATTGGGCGATACACATAAAATCGTATTTTTAGGAATCACATAAGGAATACCATCAATTTGTAAATGCAGTTTACCAGATGATACCCATAAGATAGTGAGCGCATTACAAGTTGTTAATTTTTTGTATATATTTATCTTGCAGAGAGGTAATATTTCAAATAATTGATTCAGGTTGTTCTGATATTTCATTGGTTGATTCCGATTGATTTGCACGTTTAACAAAAAAGATTTCTTATTCCTCATGTTACGCAAGCCTTTTTTGAAGGCAATTATAATTTCGTTTTTTGATAGAATATGTTTCGGAAACCTTGAAGGTTTCCGAAACATACGCTTTTCACCAAATAAGTAGTTAAAGTCGTATAACGTTTGGAGGGTTTCAAACCCTCCAAACGTTGTGGTCGTTTTTTTTAATAGGAACCAGTTATGATTCAAACCCGAAGTCTAAAATTGCGGGCAAAGCAATTCATCATTTTCATAATCACCCAAATAAATGAGTGAAATTTCAAATGAATTTTGCACTTTTCGATAATTAGTCAAGGTCGGAATATTCAAATCATAGCTCAATCCGACTAAAATATTGTTAAACTCCATCCCAAATAACAAGGCAATCGCATCTAAATTAACCCCATTTTGTGTGCGCACAGGACGCGCCCAACCGCCAAAATGGATAGCAGTCCCACTCGTATTTAACACAGACCGAACATTTGCCCCTACATTCATCTCCAAATGCGGTCCCTGCAAAGCTGCTAACAAGCGCGGCGTGAAGGAAACCCGTCGATTTATCGGAATTTGAACATTCAATTGCGCCGAATATCGTGTAAATAATTTGTTATTCGGGATTTCGGGGCGTTCATAAAACGAAACATTGGGTTGTGCGAAATGATGCATTGCCAAACCGATGAAAACGCCTGTTCTATTTTTGGGCGCGTTGGCATAATTCAAACCCATTGATAAATCGGCATAACCAAAATTATTTTCGGGCAATTTCTCCCGACTGATGCCTTTAAATTGGTCAATCCCGTTAAATTGGTCTTGAAAGTTCAAATAATCGTAATTTACATTGCGTTGAGTTAGACCGAATTGGAAACCTGCGGACAAATATTGCGTGTTAAACGCATTCAACGATTTGTGGTACGCGCCAGACAAGCCCAATTGCGTCGTGCTGAATCCAATCTGATTCACCCGGTCATTCAAAAACGTGATGCCGACCCCAATTTTATCTTTCACCGTTGCTCGACCGGGCGTAAAACGCATATCTGCGCCGAAGGCAAAGGTTTGATAAGGCTGGTCAAGCAAACTGCGCCATTGGTCGCGATATACACCGCCGACTCTATATTTGCCATCAAACGCGCCTGTCAAAGCAGGATTTAATTGCAATGGAGCCGCATAAAATTGTGTAAAATGACGGTCTTGAGCCATCAAACACAGGCTTTTGAGGGCAAAAGCGCAAAAAAGTGCCGTTTTTTTCATAGAAAATGAGTAGTTGATATAAGGTAGAACTGCTTAACCCGATACGGTTTTGGCAATATAAAGTTGTAAAAAGGTCGTTCTTGCAATTTTACATGTCGGTACACGAATCGAGTCATCGGTTTTTCAATAGGATTATTTGAAAATAATTAATGCACGTTAAACGGAAATTACGGTTTTGTTAGTATTTTTGACGGTTATTTAAAACAAGTTTTAAGGTTTTAAAATTTTCAGCGTTAATCAATGAAGTATCCTGCGGTTTGTAAATTGAGCCTTGTCCCCGTCCGAGCCGAAGCAACGGATAAGGCAGAAATGGTTACACAACTTTTATTTGGCGAGTTGGTGGAAGTCTTGAGTGTTAAAAAACTTTGGGCAAATATCCGTTGTGAATGGGATGGTTATGAAGGGTGGGCAGATGTGCGTCAATTTCAACGCATTACAAATACGGTTTTTAATCAATATAAAAAAGATTATGCTGTTGCGTACGATTTGGTTCATCCTGTTGCCAATGATACCCATTTTATTCCGATTACGATGGGCGCAACTTTGCCTTTGTATGATGGCGTGAATTTGCGGATAGGTGATAAAAAATATCATTATAATGGAACGGCGATTTTGAATGGTCAATGGTCGCCTACCCAAGAACGCGTTATCAAAGTGGCGCGCCGCTACCTCTATGCCCCGTATTTGTGGGGCGGGCGAGCTCCGTTTGGCATTGACTGCTCTGGTTTAACCCAAATTGTGTTTAAACAAGTGGGCATTCGGCTCTTGCGCGATGCGAGTCAACAAGTTGAACAAGGCAAAGTGGTCGATTTTATACACGAATCCCAAGCGGGTGATTTGGCTTTTTTTGAAAATGATAAAGGCAAAGTCACACATGTTGGTATTGTTTTAAATCCGAATGAAATTTTGCACGCGTCAGGGCAAGTGCGACTTGATAAATTAGACCATCAAGGCATTTTCAATGCAGAACGCAATGAATATTCACATCGATTGCGGGTTATCAAGCGGATTTTGCCCGATTCCGCGCCCATAGCATTGCCCGTACAACCCGCAGAAAATTCAGAAACCATTGATAATCAAATTTCGTTATTTTAGTTTTACCAATATGTAAAAAATTGATTTTAAATAAAATAAAATCATTATAAGCACAAACCATATATTTATAACAAAATAATTACAAAAAAAAACTGAAAAACAGGGGCAAAGTTTTGTGGACAGTAAATATGTTGTTATATTTGCCATAACTAACAATAGCTCTTTATGAAAATTGATAAGGAACTTAACCAAGAGCATTACGCAAACGAGTATATTAAAGCCGTTATTAATATCCGTTTTACGGCTTCTTGGTTGGATTATGCCATGACTACCATGCTCAAACCTTTTAACCTCTCAACACAACAATTTAATTTGTTGCGTGTGTTGAGTTGGATGGACGAACCTGCATCGATTCGCACCTTAACGGAAAAAATGTTGGATAGGAACTCCAATACATCCCGTTTGGTCGATAAATTAGTCGAAAAAGGTTTGGTAGAACGGCGGATTTCGGATGATGACCGCCGCCGCGTCGAAGTTTCGCTGACAGCACATGGCTCCAATTTGGTCGATGAAGCCAACGTTTTGTTGGAATACGCGATTACCGAAAAAGCGAAAGTGATTAGTGAGGCAGATGCGCGTACTTTAAACGAATTGTTGGATAATTTGCGCCAATCTTAGCATTTTTAAAACACATAGGTTACATAGTACACATAGGGGCATAGGATACGATTGGAACGATTTTTAAAACACATAGGACACATAGGTTGCATAGGACACATAGGGGCATTTTTTATTTATTTCAGCCATTTCTGCTTTGAAAATTTTTGAAATAGGATGCTTCTGACTGGAAGGATTTTAAGGAACTTTTCAATCCAAAAGTGCAAAAATTTACTAAAAAGACCCTTTTTATTCTTCCAGTCAGAAGCATCCTAATTTCAAAAATTTCCCAAAGCAGAAATGGCTGAAATAAATAAAAAATGCTCCTATGTGTCCTATGCAACCTATGTGTCCTATGTGTTTTAAAAATCGTTCCAATCGTATCCTATGAAGAATGCCCCTATGTGTCCTATGCAACCTATGTGTCCTATGTGTTTTAA
>JAAFJT010000023.1 GCA_013298955.1 Chitinophagales bacterium | reverse complement strand
GGTTGCAACCTCGCCGACCTTTGGATAGGTTATTTCAATTGAACTACTTATTTATAACAAAGATAGCTTTTTTGAAACAACAATTCATTTTTATTTTACAAATTCAAATAATTTTGCAAAAGCAACTTGCCGCAAGTTTCAAACTTGCGGCAAGTTGCTTTTGAATAGGAAAGTTCTCTTTGAAAATGAAGTAGCATTTTTTTTAAAATCAAACTTAAAAAGACAATCTCGCGCGTACTGCCAATCGCCCACTTTTTTTTACTTTCATCATGTATTCCAAGGTTCTATCTTTCAAAATGTAAAAAATTTCCACGCGTTCATTCGACAAAACTTCGCCGACATAATTGATAATCAATGATTTACACTCCATATTTTCATAATCTTTTTTGAAATCATCCATCACCCAATTCACATATTTTGCATGATTTACATGTCCATTCCTATCCAAATCGCTGAATCGAACAGGGCGGTCTGCGCAACGCCGCCAACTCCCTTCCAAATCCCGCAATTTTTCAGGTTCAAGCATTTCCGCCCCTGTTTTTACCGTCAATAATTCATTGGTTTCAAAGCGTTTCGGGCGATGTGAAGCTGCGTCAATCGGAATCCAGACCGCATACGCCGTCGCCACCACCGCGCCCGCCGCGTCTAACACCTCAAAATGACGGTGCGAAAAAGGTTTCATCTCGCTCACCCAAGTCCGAATGCTCACGGTTTCTCCTCCTTTGACAGGACGTAACGCATTGATTTTCAATTTGTTTAATACCCAATACAATCCGCGTTCTCGCATCCCTACAAAACCTAATCCGTGCGCATCTGCATGATTGCCCGCGACCTCTTGCAAGCAGTTTGCCATCGAAAAAAGAGTCATTTGATGATGTTTATCGGTCATGTAGGCGTACACTCTAAACGCCTCTTGCCACACCCCGTTTTGCTCCATAAAAGATTTTAAAATTTTGATAATGATTTTTTTGTGATGTATAAACTATTTCTTATCATTTGGATAGGTCAAGCCTTTCAAAATCAAATGAACCAAAAAAGCTATTTTTTGAGGTGCGTTTGCCATGTCAATGTCTCCTTTGTAACGCGCTTTTTTCGCGCGCAATGCCTCATATTTAAGTGCATCTGATATTACAAATAAATTGATAGAAACATCTTGTAAATCTAAATCCGTCGTAATTTCTTTTTGTTCTTTTCCTTTTTCTAATAAAGTTTGAATATATTGAATTTCGCGCTCTTTCACCGTCCGATATAAATCGTTGAAAACGGTCTCAATACCCGTCAAATTGCTGAGGGAAAGGCGATGTAAGGTAATTACTTCATTGTATTTTTTAATACGTTCCGTAATATAAAATACAATTTTACTTTCTAAACCCCGCTTTCGATTGGTTTTCGTTTGCAATTCTGTAATATAAGTGGTTGCTTCTTGCAAGACCACTTCACTAAAAATCTCCTCTTTATTCTTAAAATAGTAATAAATTGACGCTTTATTTAGTGATGCACTTTTGCCAATATCGTCTAAAGTTGTTTTTTCATATCCAAATTGCATAAAACACCCTGCCGCGCCTTGCAAGATGGCTTCTTTTTTAAGGTCTTTTTTGATGTCTTTTCGAATCATTAGATGCTTGTTTGAGCTTAATTTTAAACGTTCCAATTCTTTATAAAATTAGGACGCTTTTTTTTCAAAAAGTCAACTAAAAAGCGGCAAAATTTGAAAAAAAAAGAGTCACAAAAAAAATACACTTTGATAATCAATACTTTAATTCTAATTTAGCGAATATTCGCCAATTTTTAAGTGATTGAAAATTCAAACCATTTGCTGTATATTTTGAAAAATAGTATATTTATCTTTCTTTTATTACAATAGAAAATATTTGACATTGCCCTTTTAATGCACTACATTTGCAGCATCTTATCATTTAAAAATAAAAAAGGATGCCTATGCGATTTTTTTCGACCCTTTCTGTTTTACTCCTTTGTAGCCAACTTGTTGCCCAAAACTTTGACCATGAATTGACGAACCTCAATCTTCTGCTCAAAGAAAACTCATCGTACAAAGAGCAGTTCTTTGTGGATGCCAAAGAACATGCCTTAGTCATGACGACAGGCAAATACAGCGCGACGCATATTGCTACCGTCACGATTCCATTGGAAAAAGTCAAGTTTATTGAGGTAAAAGTCCTGGACAAGGACATTTGTAGCGTGTATCTCTACACAGAACGACCACTTAATCAAATCGCTATCCGCAGCACATCGTACCAATCGGATACTGATTTTATCGCTATTTTTATTAAAAACGAGGAAGCGGCGGATAAAATGGCAATCGAATTAGCCAAAATTACCGCTTATTACAGCAATGCAACCCTCAAATTGAGTAAAAAAGAAGCTATAAACGTCAATGATTTGACCAATTAATATGAGTGATGATGGTCTGAATTAGGATTTTTAGGATTATTGAGATTTGTTTGGATTTGTATCCAAACAAATCTCAATAATCCTAAAAATCCTAATTCAGACTTATCCTATCCTTAAAAAACAAGCTGTTTGTCCAAAACAGCTACCAGTTCCAATACTTTTTGTAATTGTTCATCGGGCGTAAGTTGCGTGTTATCAATCAAAATCGCATCTTCCGCTTGTCGCAAAGGGCTATCCGAACGCGTCGAATCAATCCTATCTCGTTCTAATAAATTTTGCTTAACTGCCTCAAAATCAATGATTTGACCTTTTGATTTTAACTCATCAACCCGTCTTTTTGTACGAATTGTAGGGTCTGCGGTCAAAAAAATCTTTAAATCGGCTTTTGGAAAAACAACGGTTCCGATATCGCGTCCGTCCATAATCAAACTCCGCCTTTGTCCCATCGCCTGTTGCAATCGAACCATCTGACGGCGCACATCCGAAAGTACCGCCACTTGACTGACAGACTCCGAAACATACATTTTTCGGATTTCCGTTTCAATATCTTCTCCATTGAGGAAGACATGATTGCCTGTTTTTTGGCGTTCAAAATGGATTTCGATGTTCGCAAGCGCGTTTTGCACCTGTTTTACGTCGTTTAAATCCACCGAATGCCTCAAAAAATAGAGGGTGACAGCCCTATACATCGCGCCTGTGTCGATATATGCAAAATGCAGCACTTTTCCCAAAGCTTTCGCTAATGTACTTTTGCCACATGCCGAGTAACCATCAATAGCAATAATCATTCGTTTCACGGTCGAGTTTTTAATTCGTTTGCAAAGGTAGATTTAATTTTTAAACTGCCAAAAATATTTTTACGAACAGGTGTGTAACAAATGTATTGTTCCTACCAATAAGGTTTGTGAAAAAAAAATGAATTTATTTTTGAGTGCCTATTGACATGCTCCTAAAAATACCTGTATCTTTGCAGCGCAATTATGGGTATGTTTATGCCCATAAACAATCTGTTTTAACAAAATTTTTCAAACGATTTCAATTATCATTTAATAATGAGAACTTCAGTAAAATTGTCAATCATTACGTCGGCTGCGATACTTTCAGCACAAGGGTTCACGAGACCAAGTGTTGCGAAGTCTGGCATGCGTGCGTATTGGGGCAATAAACGGAGTTGCAGTATTGTAAATGAACGAGATCCACAGTTTGAAGGTTATCCTCATACAGATTTATCCTTCCTCACGGCTAAATAATACCGATAAGGTTTTGTAGCCGCAGGAATAAAGCGGTTCGCAAAACAATTCAATAGGTATCTTTTAGTTTCTTTCATTCATATTGAGACTTTACCGTACTTCCGAAATGGGCTGACCGCCGCAAGACAACAAGTGCAATACTGAGTTGATTTTGTCATTTTTCTAAATGACTTTCTCCCGATTCAGCGATTGGACACTTTGTTATACTGCGATTCTGTTACCAATCGAATGTTCAAATCATTGTTTATCAATGACTTAAACATTCGTTTTGACCTAAAACATTTGCACACAGCTCTTTAAATTTTGTTTCAAGGTTTGATACGCAGGGCGTTTTTTTTGGAAAACACCCAAGTCCTTTTAATCGTTTGCTACTTTTATTTCAAAATTTTTAGAAAGTTCAGAAAGTTTGAAATAATATGAAAATTATTTACTAAATTGGAAGTTTGACAGAGTGGAAATGTACGCGACTGCTAATCGTTGGTCATCGTTTATTCGATGCAAAGGTTCGATTCCTTTAACTTCCGCTTTTATTTTTTGCGAATAGGTAGCTTAATTGGTGAAGCACCTGACTTTTAATCAGGGGATTGGCGGTTCGATTCCGCCCCTGTTCACAATGTCGATAGGTGTGTGCAAGCGTCAGAACAAGAATACTTCGAGTGTTTTCGTTGAAATAAACGATTCATATCGAAGCGGAGTGTAAAAGAACATTCATGATTTGTTCATTATGACAAGCAGTTGAGTATTCGGATATTAAATTGTTAAGATGTTTGAATGGTAAAACAAGTTTTTTATATTGAAATCTTTGATTTACAATGTATTATAAATACCATTTGAAATTTATCATTCAAACATCGCTGCCTTAAAAAAGCAACAAAACAATTCATAAGTCGAATGCTTATCGTTTTCGCAACTGCGCGAAAGGTCAAACGTGACCGGATGGAACGACCTTCTCATCCTAACACAAGGCGGTTTTCAAGTTTCGATTTGAATCCGTCCTTGTACGCAAGTACGAAAAGCACGCGGACGTTTTTTAACCTTCAAACACTTAAAATAGTTAGTTTTAGTTTGTATGATCTCTCATTGGTTGGAAATGCGTTGACCGTTGTGTGAGCGCATTTTTATTTTAAAAAGACATTTTAAAAATATTAATATAACAGGAGGTTGTTGAACGCCCATGTACTTCGGTATGCGGGCGTTTTTTTATTTTTAACAAGCATGATTCTTAATATTTGACTATTTTTGCCGAAACGAATCGTAGATTGTTTTCAAATAATTAAAAAATGAATAAAAAACCTGTTTTATATGATAATCACGGACGAATTATGAATTATGTCCGTTTGGCGGTGACAGACCGTTGCAATTTGCGCTGTTTTTACTGTATGCCCGAAGAAGGCATTAAATATGTGGCGCGTCAAGAATTGATGAGTTTCGAGGAAATGGATCGTTTAATGTACATTTTGTCGAATGCAGGGATTGAAAAAGTGCGTATTACGGGCGGAGAACCGTTTGTGCGGCGTGATATGATGCAGTTTTTGCGCAAAATTGCGGAATATAATCTTCAAATTCATATTACAACAAATGGTACTTTGACGCATCAACATATTCCAGAATTGAAATCATTGGGCATTCAATCCGTGAATTTGAGTTTGGATAGTTTGGATAAAAAGCGTTTTTTTGAAATCACGCGCCGCGATGAATTCGATAATGTGATGAAAACGTTAGAAGGTTTATTAAAATATGACATCAAAACCAGTATTAATTCGGTCGTGATGCAGGGCAAAAATGAAGCAGATATGCTTTCTTTGGTCGAATTGACGAAAAATGACCCAATTAGTGTTCGTTTTATTGAGGAAATGCCGTTCAATGGCAATGGTTCACATTATGAAACCTTGCATTGGCATTATCGTCGGATTTTGGATTTTTTGAAATCACATTATCCGAACCTCGAAAAATTGCAAGATCCACCACATTCAACGGCTTATCATTATAAAATTCCGGGTTATAAAGGCAAAATTGGTATTATTGCAGCGTACAGTCGTACTTTTTGTGGCACTTGTAATCGGTTGAGAATCACGCCACAAGGTGTTTTGAAGACCTGTTTATATGATACAGGCGTTTTTAATATCAAAAATTTAATGCGGGAAGGCGCGACCGATGCACAAGTTTTGACAGCTTTGACGGATGCCATTGGCAATCGCGCAAAAGACGGTCATGAAGCGGAAAAAAGTAGAAATTTCGGATTGCCTGTAACGGAAAGTATGACGACTATTGGCGGTTGAGAATGAATCAAACAAAAAAGCTAATGAAACAAAATGTAATTTTGTTTCATTAGCTTTTTTGTTTTAAAAATGGATTAAAATAGTTTATTGTTCAGAATGCTATTTCACAAATCAAGCAATCGTTTTACCAAAATATCTACATCTGTATAAGGATTTTTATTATACGTAACTTGTTCATTTTCAAATAATTTTCTCAAATGCACTGCATTTTTAAATGCAACTGATAAATGTTCATGCGTTTGCTCAAACAAGTTTGTCGCTTTTTTATCATAATCGGCGATATATTTTTTCATCCGAATATGACTTGCCACACAACGCAGTCCTTTACAATCGTTTTCGTGTAAGGATTGACCGCATTTGAGGTAACGCCCATCTTTATCTTTGCAATCCGATTTCGCAAAAGGCGTAACATTTAATTCAAAATGTAGCAGCAACCAATGTTCAAACGAAATGCTTGAAAAAGCAATTCGGATATTTGCTTGTTGGGCGTTTTCAAAGACCTGTGGCAAATTAGAATGTCCATCTTTATCAATCACAATCCATGCTTCATCAATCCCTTCTTCCCGTTTACACTTTGTTATGACATGTTCACAAAGACTTTTCGGGTCTGTTTTGATGCCTTGAACTGATTTTTCAACGATTTTGGTACCTTTTTTATGCTTTTTGGCAATGAAATGAGGTTGTACTAAGTCTAATTGATCCGATTCATCGGGATAAATTCGCAATTCGAGTGCATCATCATTCATAACTTCTTTCAAGGCTTCAAAATAATGATATTCTGTTTTCGTACCTTCGCAGGCGATATAAATAACGGTTTTGGTTTTACGCCGTTTTCTGAGTGTAGCCATAGATAAATTGATGTGATTTAATTTTCGGTTTCCCTCCAAATTTGCCATTTAAATACCATTTATCGAATGGGATGCCATCTCGCACATCGTCAAAATCTTGCGCCGAGAACAATGAAGTTGCTCCAAACGCATCTTTTTCTGTAAACCAAATCTGATCTTTCCGAAAACGGTCATTCCCTAAAAGTGGTACATCATGCGTTGTAAAAATCAATTGTGCGTTTGCTGGATTGCTTTCGGAACGCTGAAACAAATCCAACAAAAAAGCGCACAAATCCGTATGCAAACTACTATCTAATTCGTCTATCACTAACGTACCGCCGCCCGTCAACATCATTAACATTTTGCCGCCAATCGCAAACAGTAATTTTGTTCCTTGAGATTGATTTTGCCAACTAATTTGGTCGGTTTGGGCAATTTTTTGTCCATTTTCGAATAAATTATAATAAACTTTTTGGTAAAGCGCGTGATTTTGAAACAAATTTTCTGGAAGAATTTCAATACGTTCAATTTTAATATCCGAAACTTGCAGTAAATGCGTGATTTTTTGTTCAAATGCTTTGTTTTCAAATGCTTTTTTTAATACAATTGTCTCCCATTCGCGCAATAATCCGCCATTTAAGGTCGTGCCTGCTTCCAAAAAATGCCGAAAATAAAGATAAATTTCACTTAATTGCTCGTGTCCTTGATTGCCATAATCTGACAGGAACAAACGATTTTGTACAACTTTTTTATTAAAATTTTGATTTTTGAATTTTCTACCAAATTTTATATCATTTTTTTGCCGTTCAAATAACAAATTTTTATTTCCTTGTGGATAGAAATCCAATCGTTCTCGTAGAATTGCGTGTTGATTAAATTGAATTTCATAATCATATTGAAGCGCATTTTGCAAAAGAAAACTAATTTTAAAGCAACACGGACTCTGTAAATTGGCATAATCCAATAAGAAGGGTTCATACCATGGAATCGCGTCACCATATTTCAATTCAGGCGATTTTTCAATAAAATCCCGAAACGACCGAAAGGCGTTAACAACATTCGATTTACCCGAAGCATTCGCACCATAAATAACAGCCGTTTTAAGTAATCGGAGTTTTTCGCCGTTGCTTAGAGTCGCTTCAAACACATTTTCTGAATGGCTTTTAGAGGCATCTGCTCGAAATGAAAAAGCCATTGTTGTTTTAAACGAACGAAAATTACTTACTGAGAAATCAATAATCATTGCAAATATTTTTACTTTTTGATATTTTTCTACAAAAATAATCTTTTTTTGCAATAAAACAGGTTTTAATAATTTGAAATTTTATTTTTGAACTATTTTGTCTAAACATGGATTTGTTGGATTTTATTACAACCCAATAAATCCATGTTTAGACAATTAATTGTTGCACAATCTCATCTATTGCTTTCAATTGCATTTCCAAATAAATGGCAACTTGCATCCGAACTCGACCCACCTTATAATTGGTCAAATCTACTTTTTCTTGCATAAAATTTTTCATTATCGCATGACACGCCGCCCCTAATGTAGCTAATTGTTGATGTAAATCTTTTTTTGAGTCGTATTTTGGAAAAGGGATTTCTAAAATGGTCTTGTGAACATCCCGCGCTCCAAATAAACCTGTGGATTGAAAATCTTTAATGCGTTCATTTGGTGTTTTTGCGTTTAAAAAGCAGGTTAAATAATGTGCTTCCTCTAAGTTATGTGTAAAAAACACATACGTTTTACTTTCCACAATAAAATCTAAATCATAATCTTGCCTATCCACCGTTACAGCATTTGCATCTTTCGCGCTCGCCGTGTACAAAACCAAATATCGTTTATTCAAATTTTGGTCAGTCAATTTTTGTTGCCAATTCAAATAAGAAACGGAATCCATTGTTGCATTATTTTCTGTTTTATGTGTATTCCAATGATTTTCAACTTGTTTAAACCAAATTGATGTTTCAATTTCGCCTAATTCCAATAATTGTTGATGCGTCAATAATTGCAAATGATTCACTTCCGAAACTTTTCTCAACGGCAATAAAACCTTCGGCGGTGGCAAGATTCCAAATGGAAGAATATGTTTCGCCAACGCAGTATAAAACAAAAAGTTGGTACAAATGGGCATTAAAGGCATCAAAATAGATTTCCACGGGGCTTTTGCGTCAGGCAATACGTCTGCGGCGGTTTTGACCGTCAAAATTCTATCGTGTATCGCGCCTTGAAATGTTTGCGTAATATCAACAAAATAAAAATTTCGAGGCACAATCGTTGCACCTTGTTTAAAATCAAGTTTATACGCATTTTCTTTTTTAATGATTTGATTTTTCCGCGCTGAAAAAGCAGACCGTTTTCCCAATTCCGTGAAAAACCATTCCGTTGGTTCAAATTGTAATAACGGTTCGGCAACGGTTAAGGACGTATTTTGTTTTTTTAATTTGCCCGACACGGTACAACCTTGAATACCCGTACTTGGAATTTTATTAGAAAATTTTCCAGATACGTAACCCATTAATACACAACTTGGTACGCGAAAAAGAGGGGTTACATCCGCCAAATCCCATATTTCCGATAATTGAAAACCTTGTGCTTGTCCATTCCGCGTTTGCTCGTGATGCCCCGCCGACATGAACGCACGCGGCAACACAAAAGCAATTTTCCCACCACTGCGCAAAAAATTAGAAGCGCAATACGCTAAAAAAATCGCCGCAATTTCCAAATGCGGAAAATCTGCAATCTTTTTGGGCATCACGCAATATTGCGCCGCGATTTCGCGCAAACGCAATTGATATTCCACATTTTTGACATCGGCATAAGTCAACCAAGGCGGATTGCCTAAAACAAAATCAAATTTTTTATGAAAAAAATACAAGGTATTCGCTAAAAAAATTTGCATCGTGACAGGGCGTTTCAAGTGTTGAATATCCTTGCCAATTGCCAACAATAAGTTGGTTTTAGCGATTTGAACACTTAGCGGATGAATATCAATGCCGCAAACCTGTTGCAAAAGCGCGTCTGCGGTCAAATCGGGAAACCGTTTTTTCAAACCCCGAACCGCCGCTAACAAAAACGAACCCGACCCACAAGACGGGTCAAGCACCGTTGAATCCGCTTTCAAAGCACAATCTTGAACGATTTTTTCACACAACCAGTCGGGCGTATAATATTCGCCGAGCGAATGTCGCGTTTTCAAATCAATTAATTCTTGATAAACGCCTTTTAAAATATCTTCCTGCACATTGTCGAAATCGTACAATGCCAATTGTTGCGCAATAGTGCGAAATACATCGTTTAAAGCATTCAAATGTTGTGTTTTGGCAACCCAATTGAAAAAATCATCTTCTACAAAATTTTGAATATTTTTAGAAACAAAATATTGACCAGTAATGACTTGTTCAATTTGAAGTTGTGGCATCCATTGTCCGCCTTCTAACACATTGAAAGCCAACATTTTAGAAAAAATGCTTAAATACGTATGAATCAAATAAGTATTTTCAGAGCCTTCAAACGAGCCGTAAGCAATAGATAAAAACTTTTTCCATTGTTGATAAGCGACTTGCAATTCACCCGATGCTTTACAACTATCAAAATGTTTTTTCAAAATCGCCATTGAATGTAAGAAAGTCGTTGAAAATTCACCAAAATCTTCTTGAACGCGCTGCAAAGTTGCCTTAATTTTTTCCGATTTGAACAGAAAACGGTTCAAAAAGTGATAAAAATCAGCTGAATTATCAGCTGCGAGCGTAAAAGATTGGACTTCCTTCAGTTCAATATCCGCCAAAGACCATTTGAGTACGTTTTTTTTATCTTGAATAGGATTGTGAATAATATTTTGCATCGTTTTCTTTTTTACGGTCACAAAATACGATTTTTATTCAAAATACAAGCCATTTTTTTATAAAAAAGGGTTTCTTATAAAATAAAAATGCCATAAATTATTGATAATCAATAAGTTATGACATTTTAAAGTAGCAGCGTCGGGAATCGAACCCGAATCAAACGTTTAGGAAACGCTTATTCTATCCGTTGAACTACGCCGCCAAAAGTTTAAAAAAAATAAAAGCGTAAAAAATTGATTTCCAATTTATTACGCTTTTTGCAAGTAGCCTCGATAGGAATCGAACCTATATCTAAAGCTCCGGAAACTTTCATTCTATCCATTGAACTACGAAGCCATCCTTATTTCGGCGCAAAGGTACGTTAAAAATTCATTAACGCAAATTTTTTAACATTCTTTTTTGAAAATTCTGTTCTTTTTTAGATTTCAACCATAAAATAGAATATAATTTGGAATTTCACACGATAACCAAATTTTCTATGCGTAATTTAAAAAGAAGGTCAATTTACTACCCAGCCTGCTTTCTGAGATGATTCAATTGGCAATAGCACCAGAAAAGACGGATAAATTGGAACGCAGATGACGCAGATTGGGCTGATTTGCACGGATTTTTTAACTAAAAATCCGTGCAAATCAGCCCAATCTGCGTTCCAATGTCCCCTCGTTTTTCAATGTTCTAAACAGGCTTTCACAAAAGAAACAAACAATGGATGCGGTTTCTCGGGCGTACTTTTCAATTCTGGATGAAATTGCACGCCGACAAACCAAGGATGGTCTTTCAATTCGACAATTTCCGCCAACCCTGTTTCTGGATTCACGCCCGTAATATGTAAACCCGCCATTTCCAAGGCACTGCTATAATGATTATTTAATTCCCACCGATGTCGATGTCTTTCACTGATAGTCAATGTTTTATAAGCCAAATGCGCTTTAGAATTTTCTTTAATTTGACATTCATACGCGCCAAGTCGCATCGTACCACCTTTGGCATGGATTTGTTTTTGTTCAGGCATCAAATCAATCAACGGATGCGGCGTATGCACATCGACTTCTGTGGAAGACGCGCCTTCCAAACCCAAAACGTGCCGCGCAAACTCCACCACACAACATTGCATGCCCAAACAAATGCCAAAAAAGGGAATTTTACTTTCTCGAATGTGTTTAATCGCTTGCAATTTGCCTTCAATCCCGCGTTTTCCGAAACCGGGCGCGACTAAAATGCCATGCAGCCCTTCCAAAAAGGATTTAACATTCGCAGGATTGTCTTCTAATTTTTCAGAATGAATCGGAACCACTTGTATTTTACAATCGTTGACGCTGCCTGCATGTATAAAGGCTTCATAAATTGATTTATACGCATCTGGTAATTCATTATATTTGCCTACTAAACCAATTTTAATCGTTTTGGATGGTTTTTTCAACCGGCGCAAAAAGCCTTTCCATGCTTTCAAATCAGGGTCTTTGCGGTCTTTCAAACGCAATTTGTTGATAACCACCACATCCAATCGCTCTTTGAGCATCAATAACGGCACATCATAGATCGTCTCGGCATCAATCGCCTCAATCACAGAACCGACATCAACATTGCAAAACAACGCCAATTTGCGGCGCAACTCCATCGGAATCGGGTATTCGGTGCGACAAACAAGGATATCGGCTTGGATTCCAGTGCTTAACAATTCTTTTACGGAATGTTGGGTTGGTTTGGTTTTCAATTCTTTAGCCGCGCTGAGGTAAGGCACTAAGGTCAAATGAATCACCAAACAATTGTCTGAACCCAATTCCCAGCGCAATTGCCGCAAAGCCTCCAAATAAGGCAACGATTCAATATCGCCCACCGTACCGCCAAATTCGGTTAAAACAATATCCCATTTGCCCGTATTGCCCAATAATTGCACACGGCGTTTGATTTCATCGGTAATATGTGGCACGACTTGCACCGTTTTACCCAAATAATCGCCGCGCCGTTCTTTTTCAATCACGGTTTGATAAATTCGCCCTGTGGTCACATTGTTTGCTTGTGAAGTGGGCGCATTTAAAAAACGCTCATAATGACCCAAATCCAAATCGGTTTCCGCGCCATCATCCGTTACATAACATTCGCCATGTTCATACGGATTGAGCGTACCCGGATCGACATTCAAATACGGGTCAAATTTTTGAATCGTCACTGAAAAACCGCGCGCTTGTAAGAGTTTTGCAAGGGATGCTGCGATGATGCCTTTGCCTAAGGATGAAGTAACTCCGCCCGTAACAAAAATATATTTAGTCATTGATTGACATTTTTGGTTAAAAACAACTGACTTTCTGCATTACGGGGCGCAAAGGTACGATTTTTTTTAACAACTCGGTTAACCTTTTAAGGTATTTCCGCGTTTTAGGTGCGTCCATAACTCTTTTCACAGTTATTAAAAACGTAAAAAAATGAATAATAATCCAAACCCAAGCCCCAATCCCAATCAGATGAATGTCGAATTGCCCGAAGAATTGGCAGAAGGCACTTATGCGAATTTGGCAATTATTTCGCATAGCACAAGCGAATTTGTGGTTGATTTCGTCCGCGTCATGCCGAATGTGCCGCAAGCCAAAGTGAAATCGCGCATTATTCTGACTCCCGAACATGCAAAAAGATTGTTACACGCCTTGAACGATAATGTGCGCAGGTATGAACAACAATTTGGCAAAATTCAAGATAAAGACGCGCCGCCAATGCCTATGAATTTCAATACGCCGAAAGCGCAAGCGTAAATTTTTGAATCTGGAATGAGGGGATTGTAGGAAACAAGGACAGATTTGCTTGCTTTTGGTACCAAAAGCAAGCAAATCTGTCCTTGTTTCCTATAATGCCCTCATTCTGGATTCAGCTATTTTTTCAATTGTTTGACCAATTCCCAAGTGACAATTCCGACCGTCACGGCAATATTCAAGGAATGCTTTGTCCCAAATTGAGGAATTTCAATCGCACCAACCACATATTTCAAGGCTTCTTCGCTGACTCCTTCCACTTCATTGCCAAAAACCAACGCATATTTGGCATTTTTATCTATTACAAAATTTTGTAGGGAAATACTGTTTTCAATTTGTTCAATGGCATAAATCGTATTGCCTTCTGCTTGCAAAGTCTGCATCGCCATTTCAACCGATTGAAAATGTCGCCATGCGACACTTTCGGTTGAACCTAATGCCGTTTTTAAGATTTCTCGGTGCGGCGGTTGCGCGGTGAAACCACATAAAATGAGTTCTGTCACCGCAAACGCATCGCCTGTCCGAAAGGCAGAACCGACATTCAATGCAGAACGTACATTGTCTAAAACAATCGTTATCGGTAATTTTTCAATCGTTTTAAAAGCGTCCGCACTCAAACGGTTTAATTCCGTCATTTCTAATTTGCGCATAAATCATTGATTATTAAATAATTAGAGTTATATTTTTGGGATACTGTACTTTTGACACCGCAAAAATAAAAAAAATGCGCCCATGAAGGTTCATGAACGCATTTTAAGAATAACTCTATTTACACTATTTCAAAACAGTAATATTCCCTTTCATAAAAATAGGTTCTCCATTTTTACACTTGCCCGACAAATAGTATCCATAAACGTCTGGACAAACAGGCGTTCCTTTGTGAACGCCGTTCCAGCCATTCGCTTTGTCATTCGTGTCAAACACGATTTCGCCCCAACGATTATACACCGCAAAATAACATTGCACCAAATAATCGCCCCGAACATATAACATTTCATTATGCCCATCTCCATTCGGTGAAAACGCATTTGGAATGAAAATATAAGGGTCTTTACATTCTGGCGAAATAACTTTTACCTTGACTTTCGCCATCGCACGACAACCATTGGAATCTACTACGATGACATTATAAGTCGTCGTAGAATCGGGTTTCACTGTTAATTGCGAAGTGCTACTGGTACCGGGATTCCAAACATAACTGTATGAACCTTGATTCGGTTTTGCAACCAATTCAGTCTGCTCGCCTTTTTCAATGACCGTATCTCGCGCTGTCAAGGAAGCAGTCATTTCAATCATATTCGTTTTCACAGAATCGCGTTTGGTACAACCCCATTGATTGCGGAAAAATCCGAAAATGTATCCTGTACCACTTCCACTAACATCTGCAATGAGTTCGCCTTGTCCTTTGATAACGGTCACGCCTGTTGGCGGTGTCCATGTAATCGCTAAGGTATCTCTTGAATTAAGGTTTATCGCCACCAATCGCCCAGTGCCATCGGTACAAATACCCAATTGCGCAGGTAATTCAATGCCTACACTGCGGTCTGTCAATTTCGTACTATCCAACGTTTTACAACCGCGTGCATCAATCGCTTCTACATACAATAATTGCGAACCATTCGCAGGGACGACATTCAATAACGAATCCATACCCAAAATGCGGGTGAAATTGCGGTCTGATGACCAACGTAAAGTGGAAACATTGCTCCGCGCTTTCAATTGTATTGTTGTATTCGCATTACAATAATTCACACCTGTTTGGTAATCGGGAATCGCGCGTACTTGCACCGCAGCACCTGTTTGAACCGTCAAAGGCAAGCGAATCGTGTCTAAACATGCCGCCGATGGAATTAACAATGCCGTATAAGTGCCTGCATTCCGATACGTATAACTGGCATTCGCCGTCGAAGCACCTGCGGTTGGATTCGTAGGGTCTCCAAATGCCCACCGATAAATACCAGAATTGGCATTTCCATTGGAAAAATCAACTTTTAATCCATTGGAACAATTCGCAAGATTGCGAATCCGTGCCAAATCAATCGGAGTCGGAATGATTGGATTGATGACTACGGAATCCGTTTTCGTACAAATGCCATTCGTCATACTGACGTAAACCGTTTGGCGTGTTGTGCCGACTGTCAAACTTGGAGTCGCGGTATTGCCACCTGTGGCAATCAAATTGCTTGGTGTCCAGGTGTAATTCACTGGTGCGCCCAAACTATTGTTGGTTGCGACCACATTGACCGATGTATTTTGACAATTGGTCGCCGTATCTTGAATCGCTATTTCTAATAAACCAACTGGTAAACTTTGTTGAATCGTATCCGCACAACCTTGTGTACTGGTTGAAATCAAACGGACATTAGCCGTCCGAGTTGAAAAAGTTGCCTCTACGGAAGGATTGGTACTCGTCAAACCATTGCCGAGCAACCAATTTCTATCAAATTGAGTACCACCGCCTGTAACCGTCGATGCGTCTGTAAACCGAATGGTAACGCTATCGCCCGTACAACGAACTGGCGTTGCTGTCACCGCCGCCGCAATACCGCCAATACTTTGGAGCGCAACCACTGGTAAAGTGGTGACACAACTGTTTCTATCCGTTACCGTAACCACATAATTGCCTGACGCTAAATTGTCAAAAATACCCGATGTATTCGCTATCGTCGGCAATCGGTAAATGTAAGGCGCAGTACCATTGCTTGGTACGACGCGGAAACTACCATTCGCATTGCGACAAGTCGGAATTTGAACATTCGTAATATTCGCTAACAAACCATTTGCAGCATTCACCGTTGCCGATACAGAATTGCTACAACCATTCGCATCCGATACCGTGATATTATACGTATTGGAACTTAAACCCGTAAATCGACCATTGGTGTTTGTGGAGGTGTTCAAACGATAGGTGTAAGGACTCGTCCCGCCACTCGCGCTGACCACAATCGAACCATCACTGCCAATACAACTCGTCGCTGCTACTCGGTCGGATGTCAAAACCACATTGGAGGTGGTATTTCCAATCGTTACAGGAACCGTTGTGCGACAAGTCGTTCCATCGGTAATCGTTGCCGTGTAAGTGCCTGTTGCCAAACCTGTAAATTGACCTGTTGCATTGGTCACACCATTTAAACTATAATTGTAATTGCCTGTACCACCCGTTACCACAAGATTTGCCGTACCACTCGTTCCTGTACAAACCGCAGGGGTTGTTGCTTGAACACTCGGGTTTAACAAACGACTGCCATCTTGAACCAACCCTGTGACGCTTGCTTGACAGCCATTGCCATCTGTTGCAATCACGGTGTAAGTACCCGGTACTAAATTCGCAAAAATACCATTCGTATTACTGTTATTACCATTCACGGCGTACCAGAAAGAACCATTGCCGCCTGTTGCCACAATCGTCAATCCACCATCATTGCCGCGACAAGTCGCACTTCGAGCCGTTACATTGGCTGAAACCGCTACATTATTCACTGGAATCGTTACAGAAGTGGTTGTGCGACAATTGCCCGCATCCGTAATCGTCACTTCATAGGTATTGCCTGCCAAATTTTCAAAACGACCTGAAAGATTACTGGTGCCATTCACAGCATACCGGTAAGGTGCCGTTCCACCTGTACCCGTTACAACCATAACACCATTATTATTGGTACAAATCGCAGCAGTCGTCGTCGCTGTACCAGCAATCGTATTGGCACCACTATTGACGGTGGCATTCGTGGTTGCCCGACAGCCATTTCCGTCTATCACCGTCACGACATAACTGCCTGCGGCTAAACTTAAAAATTGACCATTGGTATTATTTGCGGTTGGCAATTCAAAACGATACGAATTAGTTCCACCTGTTGCTGATGCGGTAATTTGTCCGTTATTGCCTACGCAAGTTGTACTAACCGTTGTAACTGTGGGCGTAATAACCGAATTAGTTGCCGTAACGACTTGATTTTGAGTCATTTGACAATTATTCGCATCGGTAATCGTCACCACATAAGTACCCGCCGCTAAACGTGTAAATACCCCATCTGTATTGCTTGCGCCGTTGATGGCATACGTGTAAGGCAAATTACCACCACTCGCTGTGACCGTCAAACTACCTGTACCATTTGTACAAATCGCTTGAGTCATCGTTGCAGTTGCGGTAAGCGTTGCATTATGATTAGAAACCGTTGCAGAACGCGTTGTTTGACAACCTGTCGCGTCTGTAATCGAAACTGTATAATTATTAGCCCCTAAATTCGTAAAATGACCTGTCGTATTCGTCACACCATTCAAAATGTAGGTGTAAGGAGCCGTTCCGCCCGCCGCCGTGAAAGTTAAACTGCCAGAGTTACTTCCGCAAAAAGTGGAAGATGCAATTGCAGTTGCCGTAATGGAAGCATTATTCGTTGGAACTTGTACCGCAACATTGTTTTGACAACCATTCGCATCCGTTACGCTAACCGTAAAATTACCCGCGCTTAGGTTTGAAAAAGTGCCTGTTGCATTGGTCACACCATTTAACGTATAACGATATGGAGCCGTTCCGCCATTCGCAACCGCCGTAGCCGTTCCTGTTGCGCCTGCACAACCTGTTGCCGTTGCATTCACATTTAAATTAATCGCAATCGTATTGCGCGGAACGGTAATGATGGAACTCAATTGACAACCATTTGCATCCGTCATAAGCACCGTATAATCGCCTGCCGCTAAACCTGTGAAAATCGGCGAATTATAAACCGTACCATTCAAGGTATAAGTGTAAGGTCCTCTACCACCGCCCGGATTGACCGTAAATGCACCTGTCGCACTGGTACAAGTGGCAGCAGTTGTCGTCGCGCCGCAAGTCAAACCTGCACTGCCATTGCTAACAGCTGCCGTTGTCGTACCGCGACAGCCATTGCCGTCTATCGCCGTAATCGTGTAATTGCCTGTTGCCAAACCCACAAATTGACCTGTGGTATTGGTCACAGCAGGCGTTCCTGATAACGTGTATTGGAAAAAATTCGTACTGCCTGTTGCCGTTACATCAATCCGCCCGTCACTGCTGCGACAAGAGGTATTGGTAACAGTTGGTGTGATATTTACAGCTCTATTATCATTGGTTACCGTAACGGAAGTCGTTGTATTACAACCATTTGCATCCGAAATCGCAATCGTATAATTGCCCGCCGCTACATTGGAAAATTGCCCTGTTGCATTATTAGAACCATTCAAAACGTAATTGTAAGGAGCCGTTCCGCTTGTAGGCGTGATTTGAATGCTGCCATTGGAAGCCGTACAAATCGCAGGCGTTCCCACACCTGTTGCGACTAACGCATTGTTCGCGCTGACAACCACTGGATTGGAAACCATTTGGCAACCATTCGCATCCCGAACCGTCACGACATAACTGCCCGAACCCAATTGATTGGCAGTTGCTGTGGTTGCGCCATTGCTCCATGTGTACGTGTATGGAGCCGTACCGTTTTGAACCGCAACACTTGCAGAACCATTGTTATTCGTACAAGCCGCATTGACACCATTCGTCGTTAATGCCAAAGCAAGACTCGTCCCAATCGTTACAGAAGCTGTTTTAAAACAATTCCGCCCATCATACACCGAAACCGTATAAGCTCCCGGTGCTAAATTGACCACTTGCGCACTGGTTGCGCCATTGCTCCACACGTATCGCCAAGGGCCGTTTCCACCTGTGATTTGGGCGGTTGCACTGCCGTTGTTGATACCAGCGCAGGTTGCAGCCGTTTGAGTCGTCGTTACGTTGAGCGTACTGATGTCTCTGATGGAAAATAACGTGTCTTTTGGACAATTTTGGGGGTCTTTGACCACTAAATGGTATTCTCCAATGCCTAAATTGGCAAAAGTACCTGTCGTATTCGTTCCAATCAACGTATTATTTTGCGCCGTCAAGGTGTACGTTTTCGGACCCGCAAAACCGCCTGTACCCACTGCTTGAATGGATGCAGAGCCAGTACACAAATTGCCCGAAGTCAACGTGAAATTCAAACCTACTTTTTCGGGTTCGTAAATCGAACCTGTCACCGTACGCACACAACCCACTGCATCCGTAATCGTACACGTATAAGTACCACCCGGCACAGGATACATGACCGATGTATGATGCGTATTATTATTCGGCGGCGACATCGGCATAAAATTCCAAAGATAGGTATAAGGTCCCGTTCCACCTGTCACAACAGCCATCGCACTACCATCGCACTCGCCCCCGCAAGTAACGTCATTTTTTTCAAAACGCGCTACCATCGGTGCCGTGACAATGGCTGAATTGGTTGACGTACAACCATTTGCATCTGTCACGCCAATATAATATTGACCTGCATTTGCCATAAATTGCGTTGCCGCAGTACCTACGGTTGCATTAGCAGCATTAGACCAACGATACGTGTATGGAGGCGTTCCACCCGTCGAGTTCGCCGCATAATTTTCATTATTCGCTGCACACACATTGCCACTAACGGCAGCAGGCGCGGATCTCAAAACGGTCGGTTCACCCACCGCAAACGTTTTAACAACCGATACATTGGCATTATCCGTCACGGTGACGGTGTAATTTCCCGCCCCAATACCTGCTAAAACGCTCGAAGTGCTATTGCCCGCACTCCATGCAAAGGTATAAGGCGCAGTACCACCTGTGACGGCTGCGGATACTTGACCATTCGTAAAACCAAAACACGCGGGTTGACGGTCTTGTTGAATGATGATGTTTAATTGGGCTTGCACCATGAATGGCAACAACGCGAATAATGTCGCACACCCGTACTTGAAAACACTTGAATAAGGGCTCATCTGTGTTTGTTTTTGGAGACAACCAATGTATTTGTTCAAAACCAGATTTGTTTGTTTTTTAATGAAACGCAAAATACGGTTCATTCTTTAATATCGGTAAACCTTTAACTTGGATTCGTTGGCTTTTTTTAATCTTTTGTGATGATAAGCAAGGGGCGGATACTATTGAAACACGGATGACACAGATTGGGCGGATTTTCGCGGATTTTTTTATTTTTGATAAAATAAAAATCCGCAAAAGATAAAAATCCGCGAAAATCCGCCGAATCCGTGTCATCCGTGTTTCCATTGTACCACACCTCTTGTCACTCACTAAGAAAAATTCAATAAATTCAAGTCTATTTCTTCAATAACTTAATTTCTTTAATCGTCACACGCCTATCGCGGGAAGCCTCTAACCCGTAAACGGTTTTCGCATCACCTTGATTTTCAGCCGCATTTTGAGAAAGCGACGGTTCTTCTACCGTGATTTTCAAATTGCCTGACCGAATGTAATTCGCAAAATTGGATTTGAAGTAATTCGCAACCGAAACAACGCGTCGATTCGCTAAATGCCGATTGTAATCATCGCCCGCTAACGCACTCGTGCAACCTTGCAAAACCACTTCCATCGAATACCCTTTACCCAAATATTGACGCAAAATCTGGCTGTAACCAGTCAATCGTTCATAATTGCCTTTCACTTCGTCCGCAAAAAAGCCTTCCATCGGTGTACCATCTGTCGAATTGATTCCTTTTTGATACATTCGTTTGAACTCTCCTTTCCGATTGACATAACCCCGATACGTCGATTCATAATTGATTTCAGTCGCATCCGTTGTCGAATTTGGATTCGGATGGTCATTGTCAAAATACAAAGATAAGGGCATCGTCGCAAAAGGCGTTAAGCGTACCGTTTCGGTTGCACTTGCATTGTTTGTGCCTGTGTGACTCAACGTTTCCGCGCTGTAACCTGCTGCACGCACTCTAAAATCATAGATTTTACCACCCTCTGTATTGTACCGATAACCGTTGTTCGCAAAACGAAGTTTAGCCGATTTTGCACCACCTATGTAAGCATCTACCTCTGCACCCGTAATCGCATCTCCCGTTAACGCATCCACTACGATTAATTCAAAACCTTTTGAATTAGCGGAAGTGGTCGTCGTTGATTCTGAACTTGTTGTAGAAACCATTGATTCTGAACGCATTGCGCCATTGGCAACAGCCGTTAATTCAATCGTTTCATTCACATCACTGCCGCCGTCTGCAACGGTGTATTGAACATTGCGCATTTCATAACCTTTGGCAGTCACCCGCAATTCGTAGGATTTGCCTGCTTCCATTTTGTACATCCAACCTTTGCCAGAACGCGTTGCCAAACCCAATCGTTTGCCCGAATTGGCATCATAACAAGTAACCGTCGCATTTTCGATGATGGAAGCGGTTTGTAAATCAACCAACATCCAATGATAATTTGACTTGGATTTAGACGCAACAACTTCTGTTTTGGTGCTTGCAATGGGTGTCAAATATTCAATTTCATTGACACCTGCGCCATCCGTTGTCGTGTAACTCCGTGTCGAACTTTGGTATCCTTTTGCGGTGATTTTAAAATCATAACTCCGTCCTGCTTCGGTTTTGAACCGATAACCTTTGCCCGATTTGGTTGCATTGCCCAAACTCTTGCCTGTACCTGCATCTTTTACAGAAATCGTTGCATTATCAATGATGTTAGAAGTGGTTAAATCAACCAACATCAATTCATAACCCGAACGCACTCTTGCTTCACTCGAACCGCCATTTGACAGGCTCATTCCAGAAGATGCACTTGAACTCGTTGAAACGGAGGAAGAAGCACTGCTTTTGCTCGCTCTTGGTGTAGCGATACGGGTTGCAGTAGTTGAAATTCCGATTGGAATCGTTCCTGAACTGCCGCCCTCTACAAAAGATTTTGACATATACGACACATCACTCACCAAACCGTCTGAGCCTGTGTAGATAAATTTCGTTTCGCCATAACCTTTTGCCTTGATTCTAAACTCATATTCTTGCCCCCGAATCGTTTTATAACGATAACCGCCATTCATTTGGGTCGCTTTGCCCAAACGACGACCTGTTTTGAAATCATAGACTTCAACGGTTGCATTCGTAATATCTTTATTCGTTTCTTGATTTTTGACATGTAACTCATAACCCGTAAACTCCGTTGATGCAGGCGTACCAGTAAAACCATTTGCGCCAGACCGCTTGGTACTGCCTTTTAACGATTTTACAGAACCATTTTTGCTTGAACCACCGCGTGTTGCAAAACCAGAGTTGGTAGCGCGTTCTGCGGAAGCAATCGTTGCTCCTGAAATGGAACTAATCGGAGCCGTATTATTGTACTGTTTTGCGAAAGCAGCCAAATACGGTTTCAATAAGTCAAATCCAGCATACATTTCATTGCTTTGAATCACATTCAAGCGATTAATTTCCAAAATCATCACTTTTCGTTCTCTCGAAGCGTCCACCGCGTAAACCGATAAAGCTCGTTGTTTTGGGTCATCGCTCACACCCGTTTTTGCCAATGTTTCGCCCAAAGGTTCAATCCGAATCCGCAAACGCCCTTTTTGCATGTAATCTTGCAAAACACCATTATTAAACGTGTAAAAATGATTCAAAACAGAACTAATCCGCCGTGAAGTCAAATTCGCATTGTAATCCGTTGCCGCCAAAGGACTCGCAAAACCTTGCATGACGACTTCCAAACTATTGCCATTATTCAAATAATTTTGCAATAAATTGGAAAAATCCATCAATTTAACATAACCTGATTGAATGCTATCATAAAAAAATTGTTGAATATCATCCGAACCATCCTTTCTCAACTTAGCAGCATTTTGCACAAATTCGCTTTGCTTGCTCATGTAATTCGCAAAGGTTTCGCCATAACTCAACATGGTAAAAGTCGTTTTAGAACTTTTATCAGGTCTATCATTGTCAAAATACAACACCACTGGCAACCCTGTAAACGGTGACAAGTAAATGGTGTCCACATATTCAAATTTAGCATTTGCCACACTGCCCGTTGTAAAAGCCGTAGAATCCGTTCCATAAGTGGCTTTGCTGCCTCTGAAAAAATACTTTTTATCAAAATCCAAGATGTTATAAGTAAACTCATTGCCACTTAAAGTCTTGGTTTCCAATGTTTTACCGCCCACTTCACCAAACGTAATGGTTGCCCCATTGATAGGTTTGCGACTCACCTCATCCAAGACGTAAGCCCGCATTTTCAAATTAGGATGCAAACGCAATTCTTTTTGTAAGGTAATGGTTTCGTAATATTCTTTCGTCGTAAAATCCAAGGTATCGGATGTAAAATTCGGTTTGGAGGCTACGACTCGGTACGCTTTTCCAAATTCCAAGAGTTGACCAAATTGCCAACCTTTGCCATCAAAAGGAATCACGCGTGCCGCGCCCGTCACTTTATCAATCAAACTCAGTGTACAACCCTCCAAATTACTGCCATCCTTCAAGCGCGTGTATAACATGACATTGATTTTGGCATCATACGCATAAATATCGTCACAAACACAATCGCCATCATTGCGGGAACAAGTACCGCCCAATCGGTTCGAGGTAAAATAAGATTTTCCATCGGTCGCATTAAACGTATAATACATATCGTCATAACTGCTATTCAATGGATAACCCATATTTTGCACCGCAGTCCATTCGCCTGTCGTATCTTTGGCGTATTTAAACACGTCAAAACCGCCCAAACCGCGATGTCCATCCGATGAGAAAAACAAAACACCGCCATCGGCATAATAAAAAGGCGTGATTTCATCCGCACTCGTATTCACTTCTTTCATATTCACAGGCGGCGAAAACGTATTTTCACCCACTGTTACATACCAAATGTCCATTCCACCCTTTCCACCCGGTCGATTGCTCGAAAAATATAAGATTTCCTTATCGCCTTCTTTTGCAATATTGGGTTGTGTGGTGGTCGAACCCGGCATATTGACACTTTCAGGCAAGCGCACAGGTGCTTTCCAAAGACCCGAAATATCTTTATCCCGAAAATACAAAGCACACGTAAACACTTTATCTTTATATTCGCAAATATTGTAATACAAACGCGTTCCATCTGCATTGAGGGCATAATGCGCCGCATGTTCTTTGTTATCCGTCGGATTTAAATCAATCGGCTCTCCTTTTTGAACCGTATCCGTTGAAAAAATACGCGTTGCCAAATCTGAAACTTCTAAATGATTCAAATCTTTCTCCATCGGCATTTTGACAGACGTATAGTAGAAGCGATTTTGGTACATCACCCCACCGAAATCAGCAAAAACACTGTTGACTTTGGGTCCCAGATTGTAAATATCAATTTTATTCGGGTTGCCCACCAATTCTTCTGCCCATTGACAGGTTTCTAATTCATATTTGGCTTTGGTGAGATACGGACCCGAACCAATTTTGCGAAAATTGCCAACAGCTTCCTTGTACTTACCCAAAGCCTTTTTAACCAATCCGAGTTTGTAATAAAACTCCGAATTAGCATCATTTTTATAACGATTTTGCCATTTTTCAAAATATTCTTCTGCGTAACGGTAAATTTTAGCATTGCGAGCCAATTCAGCCGCTTTGAAATACAAATCGGTTCGAGCCGAATCATCTTGAATTAACGCGTTGTAGTATGCCAATGCCGCATTATAATCCTTTTTCTCTGCTGCTTCCCGCGCTTTTTCTTCAAACGCAGCAGGCGATTGAGCAGCTACACGGATTGTATTTCCCATCATCAGCATTGGCAACAATATCCAAAAAGCGTGAAATTTCATCATCTCTATCACAATTTTTATTTTGTTTGTTTATAGGTTCACTTTTTTTACAAATAGGTTGGACACATAGGGCAATATTTCATCGGTGGCACCTTGCTCATAATGTAAATGACGCTGATTTCAGGTCCGCCAACGGTACTCGAAGCATTGACAAATTTGGAATGATTCACATCATAATGCAGTGAAGCCCGCCATTGATTGTAATTGACATTGAAAAAAGGAATACCAGCATCCCGATTCCGCACCGCGATACCGCCTTCCAAGGATAATTTTCGAGTCAATTTATTCACCAAATGAACGCGACAACCCAAACTTGCCACAAATTCTTCATGCGGACCCTGAATTTGCTTGATGACATCCACCAATAAATCCAATTTGTCGGTCAATTGCACCGCGCCCGAACCGTAAATCGCCCATCGTGTTTGGATTTTAACCGAATCACTGGACTCAAAACTGCGCATCGGACGATTGATATGGTAAGAACCCGTACCAACATTGATTAAAGTACGGTCGTTTTGGTGCTGACGCGTGTAATTTAAACCCCAGTTGACATCCAAAAAGCCGCCCCTGCCATCAATGATATTTTCATTGGTAGGCGCGTTTGGGTCAAAGGTTTTATTGATATATTGAGCATCAAAATACAAATCAGAACTCCGAAAACGACGTTGATTCCCTCCAACAGACACGCCTGCTGTCAAAAAATCCAACTTCGTCAAAGGCAACGAATACGCACCCGTCAACGCAAGAGACATATTATTGAGTCGAGAATCGCCCGCTTGGTCATAGGCAAACACGGCTCCGACTCGAAAAGGACGATGCCGATACGGGTCCTTGCCCAATTTGAAATCCGCAAAACCCGAAACCGTCGAGTAACTGACTGGCACACTGACCCATTGAGCGCGATAATTCACGCCAAAGCGCGCATCTCCTTTGAAAGAGCCAGTCAACGCAGGGCTTACATTCAAGGGCGACCAGCCGAAATTCGTATAGTGAATATCCTGAGCCGATGCGAATAGAGGCAGACACCAAACGGCTGCCCGCAGGAATAGGTTTGTAAAATAGTGTCGGTTCACTGTGGTTGTTTTTTAGTCAAAAAAATATGTTCCCAACAATCTGCTTAGATAGCATTTTTATGCACATTTCAAGCCAATGACAACAAAATGATGTCACAAGTTTTAAATTTGGCATAAAAATACTTTAAATCTGGCAATTAAAAAATTTTATCTCGAAATTTACACGCACAAAACAAAATTTTGATTTGTAGGCGTATTTGTAACGGGGAGCTGCATCTAATGCAGTGAAATAGGAAAAAACTTATACAAATATATCCTATTTATCTGAACCCGTGCAACTTTTTAAATTACATTTTTTTAATACAAATACAATTTTTAAATTATATTATTTTATTTTTTTTAAAAAATAACTGTCACAATTTTTCATAAAACGTTTTTATAATTATATAAAAAATTGTTTTGCACGCAAGTAAAAAAAGTAAAATAAAATATAATTCATTTACAACATTACTTTGTAATCCAAACAAGGTATTTTTATTTTTCAAATAAAAAATGGCAACTGAGGCACTTTTTTTTTGAAACTTGAAAAATATTCGGTTTTAACAAACAAAAGATTGGCTAATCGGCAGGTGTGTAGTTCAAACTTATAGTGACTCCTTCATAGTTCTTAAATGTTGTTCCCTCATGGTACACGCATCGTAGATGATTGCTTTTCGAGGTCCTCATTTAGATAAGGACGGCTGCAAAAGTAACATCCTTCCAGCAAATAATCCAAAAAGAATCGCTAACAGGCTGTTAACGATTTTTGAATGCAGATATTAACTTATCAAAAACACGCTCAATAAAACGCCTGTCTTCAGTGATGATTTCCGCAATGCCCTGCATTTGTTGGTCAAATTTCAAGGTTTTCTGATAACTCGTTTTCAAACCATTCGGCAATTGTACGCGCACCGAAATAGATGCATTGTCCTTAGGCAAGAGGGATTTCGTATCCACAACCCCATCCACCATGCCATATTCTTGATACGGATAGCTATCAAACCTAATTTTCACGCGCTGTCCCGCCTTCACTTTTCCAGAACCATGCATAGGTAGCGACACCATGCCAATAATCGTAGAATCGTTTTGCGGCACAATCGCCATGACTTGATCCGCTTCTTTAATATTTTGATGTGTAGCCCAATAATTATTGAAAAAAGAGACTTTGCCAGGAATCGGCGCAGTCAATAAGTACGTTTGTTTCCATCGTAATATTGCCGTTTTTAATTGATGTAAGTTTTCAACCAACCCGACATATTTCACAGTATTGCCCTCTTTGGTATTTTGCTGAATTTCGAGGATGTATTTCTCCGTTTGGAGGATACTTCCTTCAAATTGTTTGATACTCGTTTGCACATTTTTGTACTCGCGCTCCATTGCCAATACTTCCTCACTTGCCCGTTCCAATTCGTTGAGCGAAATAGGCGTATTGGGCTGATTGTAAAGACCTTGTTTTGCTTTTAAACGTTGCTTTGTAAAATTCCAATTTTTTTCAACCGTTTTTAGTTTTTCTCTTTCGGTGCTAATTAGTTGTTCAAAGTTCGATTTTTGGCGTTCCATCTGTTTTATATTCTCATGACCGAAATCTTCGTTCTTTTTGAATGCATATTCTTTCAACAACTGAACAAATACGGAGTAAGTTGGTTGCAAATCGCCTAAAAATAGTCCTGTTTTGGGTTGAAATCGAATAATGCTCAACGCATTCATCGAATCTAATTGATTCAATTGCGCTTCTAAAAATAAAACATCTTGGTATTTGGCAGGGCTTTGCAAGACCACTAACAAGGCTCCTGCGTTCACTGTATCGCCATCTTTGACCCGCAATTCGGACAAATAACCCGTCGAACGCGCCACAACAGGCACTGGTGGGTCAAAAGTGGTGACGCTCAAAGGGGCTTGAATCTCATCAGGATACTTGACATGCCAAGACACCGCCATCAAAAAACTCAACCCTAAAAATAAAAAGCTCGTTCCCCAACGAACAATCCATTTGGGCGGCGTACCAAGAATTTCTTGGACATCATCGCTGCGTAATTCTATTTTTTCGTACTCTTCCATAGTGATTTTTTATATTTTTGGGATGGTCTGAATTAGGATTTTTGGGATTTTCAAGATTCTATTAGGATTGATTTTTAAGATTTATCCTAAAAATTAATCCTAATAGAATCTTGAAAATCCCAAAAATCCTAATTCAAACCGCCTTAACTACCTAATTCTAATTGATTTTTAACCAAATTGTAATACGAACCCCGCAAAGCCGTCAATTCTTGATGATTCCCCGCTTCGATGATTTCGCCCCTATCAATCACAATAATTTTATCCGCATTCCGCACCGTACTCAATCGATGTGCCACAATCACCACCGTTTTGCCCTTGAAAAACTCATTCAAATTATCCATAATCACCAATTCATTGTAGGCATCCAACGCATTTGTCGCTTCATCGAAAAAAATGTATTCTGGATTTTTATAAACCGCCCGCGCTATCAACAACCGTTGCTTTTGCCCTTGCGACAACCCAACTCCATCATCTCCAATTTTGGTGTTATAACCCAAAGGCAAGGATTCCACAAAGGATTGAATATTAGCGACTTTCACCGCTTGCAACAATCGTTTTTTATCCACCATCGTATCGCCCAAAGCAATATTATTCGCAATCGTATCCGTAAAAATGAACCCTTCTTGCATCACAACGCCACATTTTTCCCGCCAAACGCGCCCTTGAACATTGCCCAAACTGACTGCGCCGACTTGAACTGCCCCTTGAGTTGGGTCGTAAAAACGCAACAATAATTTCAAAACCGTCGTTTTTCCAGAACCACTCGTGCCGACAATCGCTAAAGTTTGCCCTTTTGGAATGTCCAAACTCAGGTTTTTTAAGACCATCGGCGAATGCGGACCGCCATATTGAAACGATACTTTTTGAAAACTCAAATCGCCTTGTTCCGGAATTTCCATCATTTTGGCATTCGTACCATCTTCATCGTCTTTTTTATGAATCTCATTGAGTCGTTCCAAACTAATTTTGGCATCTTGCGCCATTTGGATAAATTGCACCAATTGTTCTAACGGTCCGTTCAATTGCCCAATAATATATTGCACTGCGAGCATTGTACCAATAGACATTTTGCCTTCAATCACCGCTTTCGCCGCCACAAACGTAATCAGAATGTTTTTCAACTGATTGATGAACGTACCACCCGCCCGTTGCAACTGTTCCAATGCCAAATAACTCGTACTCGTGCGAAACAATTTCGCTTGAGTCCGTTCCCAATGCCAGCGTTTTTGGCGTTCTGCATTATGCAATTTAATTTCCTGCATACCGCTAATCATCTGAATCAAGTTACTTTGATTTTCCGCCATTTGGTCGAAACGCTTGTAATCCAATTCTTTACGCTTTTTCAAAAAAAACGTAATCCAAAAAAGATAGATGAAAGCAAATGCACCATATATAAAAAAAATATTTATATTGTAAAAAGCTAATACAAAACCAAATATCACAAAATTGATAATCGAAAAGAAGGTTACAAAAGCGGCGGATGTTAAAAAATGCTCTACGCGAGCATTGTCGCCAATCCGTTGTAATAAATCGCCTGTCAATTTAGAATCAAAAAAACGAACAGGCAATTTCATCAATTTAATGAGGAAATCCGACACCAAACTGACATTAATCCGCGTCCCAATATGCAGCAAAATCCAGCCGCGAATGAAATCCACCGAAGTCGCGCTGATGAATAACATCAATTGCGCCAGCAAAATCGTCCAAACAAAATTGACATCTTGATGACTAATCCCCACATCTACAATCGCTTGCGTCAAAAAAGGAAACACCAAATCCAATAAAGAACCCAATAATAATCCCAAAACCAATTGCCACAACAAGGCTTTATACCGCAAAATGTAGGTAAATAAGAAGCCAAAACCCGATTTATCAACTTTTTCGCCTTCTCGTTGGAAAAATTCGGGCGTTGTTTCCATCAATAAGATGATACCCTGTTTTTCGCCATCGCGCACATCACTCGCCCAGCCATTCATAAATTCGGCTTTCGTGTAATTCAACAAACCCGAAGCAGGGTCAGCCACCCGCACCGTTTTCTCATTCAACTCATAAACAATCACAAAATGTTGCTGCCGCCAATGCGCAATCAGGGGCAAAGGCAAGCCTTCCAACATCCGTTCATAGGAAACTTTTACAGCAAGGGTATTCATGCCGAGTTTCTCCGCAGCGTCACTAATATCAATCAGCGCGACACCTTCCTTGCCCACAAAGGTCAATTCGCGGAGGTGTTCCAACGAATAGAATCGCCCATGATGTCGAGCAACCATGCGTAAGCAAGTCGCACCGCAGTCCATCGCGTCATGCTGCTTGTAAAAAGGAAATTTTGACATGTGAGATTACGTATATTTTTCCGATAGTATGTTCAGTGTGAAATGTTCGTTTGTTGTTTGCATACTGAATTTTCAATAATTATACCGTTTACAGGGAATCTAAAATGTTTTTAGGGAACGGTGTGTTTTGGTGAGGATACGGCGATAAGGCGTTAGTATAAGTACAACGATTTGAAGGGTTAAAATGATGTAACTCCTTTATTATGAATTTTTTATGTTTTAAAAAATATGCGAATATGATTAATATGAAAAAAACATATTTAAATTTGTCTTTTGAATCAAGAATTAGAACATTTCACTGAGTACATGATAACAAGCATCAAACGCATCTTTTTTTTTAAAAATGCTCTAATTCTTGATTCTAAACACATTAAGATTCTAAATAATCCAAATTTTTTCCAAACGTTTCTTGTAAATACAGAATCGACAAAAAAGCTAATAACAAACAAATTGTACCCACGATAGACGCGCTTTGAATCGTGCCATACGCAGGTTCTAAACTTTTGAAAGATAAGGTAATCGGTATCACCGCGCCGCGCACAAAATTAGGTACAGTTGTCGTGACGGTTGCGCGGATATTCGTGCCGAATTGTTCGGAGGCAATTGTGACGAACAATGCCCAATAACCCGAACAAGTCCCCAAAATAAAACACAAAAATACAAACCTATCAGGCGATAAACCTTTGGAAAACAGGATTGTAAGTATGGTGCAAATGCCAAATATCAAATACAAAACCACAATTTTTTTTCGACTTTTCAACAATTGACTCATCCACCCACACAGCAAATCCCCAAAAGAAATGCCAATATAACACGCCATGACTGCATCAGGAATTTTAACATCTCCTGTCACTTGGGTAATTTTGCCAATCGCGGGCGAGAATTTTATTAAAATGCCAACTGAAAACCAAATCGGCAATCCCAATAAAATACAAGCTAAATATTTCAAAAAGCGTTCTTTGGTTTGAAAAATCATTAAAAAGTTGCCTTTTGAGACATTCGTTGCCTTCATATTTTCAAACATCCCCGATTCAAAAGTGCTAAATCGCAATCCCAAGAGCAACAATCCCAATCCGCCGCCAATGAAATAGGCTAATTGCCAATTCGTACCACACATTTTAGTTATCGTAGCCGCCGCGACTGCCCCTAACGCGCCCATTGCCACAATGATCATGGTTCCCCAGCCTCGATTTTCTTTGGTCATCAATTCTGCAACCAATGTAATGGCGGCACCGAGTTCGCCTGCCAAACCAAATCCTGCAATAAACCGTAAAACCGCATATTGTTCGGGCGAACTCACAAAACCATTTAGAATATTGGCTAAGGAGTACATTAAAATCGAACCAAATAATACGGATTTTCGTCCAAATCGGTCTCCAATAATGCCCCAAACGATGCCGCCGACCATCATGCCCGCCATTTGTCGCAAAAAAAGGACGTAATCCAAACGGTCAATTTCCGCCAAATCGGTGATGCCGATGCCTTTTAAGCTCGCTTTGCTCACCAAATTGAATAATTGAATGTCGTAAATATCGACAAAATAGCCCAAAGCAGCCACCATGACGGTCCACCAAACCTTGTTTTCTTTATCAAGAGTCATATAAGTATAGATTTTTTGTAATCGTTTAAGCCTCAAATATATCGCTTTTGCGCAAAAAACGTTACTTTTGCGCCCTTGTTTTTATTGATTTTAATTTCTTATCAAACAATTTTTAGATATGAACCTTGATTTTAAAAATAAAAAAGTTTTAGTACGCGTCGATTTCAATGTGCCTTTGGAAAAAGGGACGTTTCGCATTACGGACGATACGCGGATGCGTGCGGCGGTTCCAACGATTCAACATATTTTGAAAGCGGGCGGCGCGGTGATTTTAATGTCGCATTTCGACAGACCTTTGAAAAAGTTGAATGCGGATGGAACGATTAATGTACAACAATATACTTTACAACATTTAGTAGTGCATTTGGCAAAATTATTATCGGTTTCTGTTCAATTTGCCGATAATTGTTTGGGCGAAAGCGCACAAAAAGCCGTTGCTGCTTTGAAAAGTGGTGAAGTATTATTGTTAGAAAATACGCGTTTCCACAAAGGCGAGGAAAAAGGGGATGTCGAAATGGCAAAATCGTTAGCGGCTTTGGGCGATATTTACATCAATGACGCTTTCGGAACCGCGCATCGCGCTCATGCAAGTACGGCAACGATGGCGCAATTTTTTGATAAAAACCATAAATCTTTTGGTTTTTTGATGCAAGCGGAGATTGATAACGCGAATCGGTTGTTAAACGACGCGAAAAAACCTGCGGTAGCGATTATCGGCGGCGCAAAAGTATCGGATAAAATTATGATTTTAGAACGTATGTTACATGTTGTAGATGCGTTAATCATTGGTGGAGCGATGGCTTACACGTTTATCAAAGCGCAAGGTGGGGAGATTGGCAATTCCTTATGCGAGTTAGATAAGTTGGATGCGGCAAAAGATTTATTGGAAAAAGCCAAAGCGAAAGGGGTTCAAATTTATTTGCCTGCGGATTCGATTGTTGCTGATAAATTTGCGGCAGATGCTCGAACAGGTGTCATGCCGAGTGAATGTATTCCTGTCAATTGGATGGGCTTAGACATTGGTTCACAAGCGATTACAGATTTTAAAAAAGTTATTTTAAAATCAAAAACCATTTTATGGAATGGTCCGATGGGCGTTTTTGAAATGGAAAAATTTGCCAAAGGCACGAAATCCATTGCACAAGCAGTTGCAAAAGCGACTTCAAAAGGCGCGTTTTCCTTAGTGGGTGGCGGCGATTCTGTGGCAGCATTGACCTTGATGAACCTATCCGACCAAGTAAGTTACGTCTCGACAGGCGGCGGTGCGATGTTAGAATTTTTAGAAGGAAAAGAATTACCGGGGATTGCAGCAATCAACGCATAGGGTAGGGGAGGAGGCGATTATTTTTTTCAAATCATTTTGAAATATCCAATTGCTTTTCGTACCTTTGCGCACTCATTTATAAAATTTTTATACAATGCCTAAAATAAAAACCCATAGTAGCGCGAAAAAACGCTTTAAAGTCACTGGTGGCGGCAAAGTGAAGCGTTTTCACGCGAATCACTCGCACTTGATGCGCAAAAAATCGAACAAACGCAAAGGGCGTTTGGTTGGCTCCGCCTTGGTTTGCGACGCAGATCAACCAAGAGTAATGACCTTGTTAGGTCTTGGTAGCAATCATTAATTTTCATCGAATCGATTGATTATTAATCATTTGTGCGAAAAATTTTTTTTTAACGAGAACGAAGGAACAAGAGTTATCGATTTTAAAAAATCAACATCGTTAATCCCTTCGTTGTACTAAAACGTGTTTATTATGCCTCGTTCAGTCAACGCGGTGGCTTCCAGAGCCAGACGCAAAAAAATCTTAAAAGCGGCGAAAGGTTATTTCGGAGCTCGTTCCAAAGTCTATACCGTAGCTAAAAATGCGGTGGATCATGCGATGCTTTACGCTTATGTAGGTCGTAAATTGAAAAAACGCGCTTATCGCCGTTTGTGGATTGCGCGGATTAATGCCGCAGTGCGTCAATATGGTTTGTCATACAGCGTATTTATCCACAAATTGACTCAAGCGAAAATTGATTTGAATCGCAAAGTATTAGCAGATTTGGCATTGAATCATGCAGATGCGTTTAAATCCATCGTCGATAAAGTGAAAGATAAAGTGAAATAATCGCTTCCAAAGCGGTAAAAAAGGCATCAATGGTCATCATTGATGCCTTTTTTTATTATTTGAATCAGGAATGAAGGAATTATGAGGGCGTTTAGGACGCATTTGTATGATTTATAATTCACGCACGATTGTTTTGGGATACAATTGGAACACGGATGACGCGGATTGGGCGAATTTTCACGGATTTTTTGTTGGAATTTTCACGAATGTTGCACGGAGAATCCCCAAAAAAATCCGCGAAAATTCGCTTTATCCGTGTCATCTGCGTTCCAATTGTATCCAAAACCACCCGACGCAAAGTCAAAGTATAACAAAAAATCATACAAATGCGTCCTAAATTCCCATAATTCCTTCATTCCTGATTCAAATAACTTGCGTTAAAAACAATCGTTGCAAATAACATTTCCCATACTCCAAACGTTGTACTATACATTTATTAACTTAATAATAATTAAATGAAACAATTATTAATTGTCTTAACGCTTGTACTTCAATGTTTTAAACCACTTTACGCACAAAAAACATTCACGATTAGTGGTTATGTAGAAGATGCAGCGTCTGCTGAAAAGCTGATTTCGGCTGCCGTTTTCGACAAAAAAAGTGGGAGTGGCATTGTGACAAACACGTATGGATTTTACAGTTTGACCTTGCCGAGAGGCGCGGTGGATTTAGCCATCACGTATGTCGGCTACGAATTGCAACTCCTTAATTTCAATTTGAAACAAGACACGACGATTCATTTCAAGTTGAAAAGCAGTGTGGAGATGCAAGAAGTGGTGGTCAGCGCGAAAAAGCAAGACCGCATTGAAGAACAAGTGCAAATGAGCAAAGTCACGATTCCGATTGAGCAATTGAAAAAAATTCCCGCGCTTATGGGTGAAGTCGATGTTTTAAAAGCATTGCAATTGCTACCGGGTGTTCAATCGGGTGGGGAAGGGCAAAACGGACTTTATGTACGCGGAGGCAGCCCTGACCAAAATTTAATTTTGTTAGATGGCGTTCCCGTGTATAATGTATCGCACATTGGCGGTTTTTTTTCCGTTTTCAATGGCGATGCGATTAAAAATGTCACCTTAACGAAAGGTGGTTTTCCTGCCCGATATGGTGGAAGATTGTCATCTATCATTGAAATTGACATGAAAGAAGGGAATATGAAAGAATTTCATGGGGAAGGCGGTATCGGTTTGATAGCTTCTCGGCTTACTTTGGAAGGTCCGCTTATCAAAGATAAAGCCTCTTTTATGGTTTCGGGGCGGCGTACCTATGTTGATTTATTAGCGCGCCCCTTTATAAGAAGTGCCGCAAGACAAGATGGATTAAACGATTTTGATTTGAGATTGCACTTTTACGATTTCAATGCAAAGGTCAATTACAAAATTAATGATAAACACCGATTGTTTTTGAGTGCTTATAATGGTCAAGATATTCTTTCCGTTGGAACGACTTACAAAGATGCGAATTATTCAAATACGACTACGGGTGGAACCGATTGGGGCAATATTACCACCGCATTGCGTTGGAACTATTTGATTTCCAACAAGTTGTTTTCTAACACGACATTGACATACAGCCGTTTCGGGTTTAATTTTGGTTCTGCGTTTAATGAAACAAGGAATAATCCACTTGCCAAAACCGCTTTTTCTGCCAAATATGTATCGGGTATTGAAGATGTGGCGGGCAAAATAGACCTTGATTACGTGCTTAATACACAACATCGGATTCGATTTGGCGGCGGTGGTACTTATCACACTTATAATCCTGGTGCTTTTGTTCTAAAAGGAGAGGCAGATAATTTTAAATTCGATACTGTTTTAGGAGCTGTTAGCAAAGCCTATTCCTTTGAACCATCGTTTTACGTGGAAGATGAAGTGCAATTTGGGGCATTGAAAGCGAATATTGGGCTTCATGCCTCTGGTTTTAGCACGAAAAACAAGTTTTACACGTCTTTACAACCGCGTTTGGGCGCGAATTATTTGTTAGGCGGCGGCTGGGCGGCAAAAGGTTCTTTTGCGACTATGACCCAATATATTAATCTTTTAACAAATGAAAGTGTGGGTTTGCCATCCGATTTATGGGTTCCGAGTACGGATAAAGTCAAACCGCAACAATCTTGGCAAGCGGCGATTGGCGTTGCGAAAACGCTTGGAAATGAATACGAATTTAGTGTAGAAGCCTATTACAAAAAAATGGATAATGTGCTTTCGTACAAAGAAGGCGTTTCGTTTTTGGGTTTGGAAAACAATTGGGAAAGCAAAATTACGCAAGGTAAAGGACGTGCGTATGGTGTTGAGTTTTTCGTTCAAAAGAAAGAAGGCAAGACAACAGGCTGGATTGGTTACACCTTATCTTGGAATAAACGGCAATTTGATGGGAGCAATGGCAATGAACCGATTAATGCAGGTATAGAATTTCCATTCAGATATGATAGAAGACACGATATGTCAGTGGTTGTATCTCATAAGTTTACGAAAAAATTGAGCTTAACAGGTGCTTGGGTTTTTGGTACAGGCAACTCAGTGACGTTGAATAATATTGTCTATGCTTTGGCTGAACAAACGCCTTGGGGCTATTCGCTTCAACAGTTTGAAGTGGCTACGGTGGGCGAAAAAAATGCTTATCGGATGCCCAATTATCATCGGTTAGATATTAATTTAGAATTTTCCAAAAAGAAAAAATATTACGAACGCAAATGGAGTATTGGCGCGTACAATGCTTATAATCGGGCAAATCCATACACGATAGTCAATGGAACGAAAACGATAAAGAATCCAGTTCCCGGTGGACCGACGTATCAAAATGTGTATCGTCAATTTAGTTTATTTCCCATTATTCCATCCATAGCGTATGGATTTAAATTTTAAAATTAAAACATTTTAAGTATAAAATTTTAAAAAAATGAAAATATTGAAATATAATTTTATTTTTTTGTTAATATTCGGATTATCAGCTTGCGACCCAGAAGAATTTTTTTCGCCTGTGGTCGAGTTAGATATACCACCACACACCTCTAAATTGGTTGTTGCTGCTCATTTTGCACCGAATAGTGACTCTTTGCGCGTGTATGTGAGCAAAAGTTATGGTTTTTTAGACCCTAAAAGTCAATCATGGTCTGACTCGGATACGGTATCAGGTGTCCAAGTGCAACTTTTTAGAAATGATGTGTTATGGTCAACCTTTACGCGCGGGCGCAATGCTTTTTATACGAGTGGCAAAAAAATTCTATCTAATGATGCTTCGATTTATCGCCTTCAAGTCACTGCGCCCAATTATGCAACCGTTACAGCTACTCAAAAAGTACCCGAATCGGTGCCTATCACGAAAGCGACTTTTACTTTACAAGGCGGTACGGAACCTGATGGGACGAAAGTGGATTTATACACGATTGAGTTCAACGACCCTGCGAATGATGCTAATTTTTACCAAGCAGAGATGACTCATAAATTTAAAAGAGGCAATTTTTGGGATGAGTACGATTTGGGATTAGTCCATTTCGCTGCTACGGGTGATAATGGCAATCAAAATATGTTGACGGATAATGCATTCAATGGTAAATCTTATAAATGGTTGTTAAAACCAAACTATTGGCGCGCCCAACCGCAAACGGGAGATACGATGACGGTTCGATTGATGCCTATTTCAAAAGATAGGTATTTGTACAATAAATCAAGAACCTTGCAATCGGACGCACAAGGCAATCCATTTGCGGAACCCGTTTTGTTATATACGAATTTGCAAAATGGGTACGGATTCTTCACCATTTCAGGTACTTATACAGAAAAAATTATTTTATTTTAATAAACAAAAAGCCGCGACACCTATATAGGTATCGCGGCGATTGTTTTTTGAGGCTGTCTTTTAAAAAATGTTTGGTTTTAATGCGTACTTACGCCGTCACTGAGTCTTTCAGGTCGTTTATAATTTTTTAAAAATATCGCGCACAAACACCGCTCACATCCCACCCAAAACAATCCCGTTCTGAATACCGAATCGGCGTTAATACATCCGCAGGAGCTATTTTTTCGCGTTTTTTGGAGATTTCTGCAATCGTCTTACCGCCTGTAATGACTTTTTTTTGCGCTTCGCTCAACAATTCTAATGTTGAAAATTGGGATTTCATATCGTATAATGGTCTCATTCTGCTGCTTTTTAGTGTCAGTAATTTTGTTAATCACCAATGAAAGATATTCCGTTTGGGGCGTATGGAATGGCTCGTTTCTCGTTTTTATGACACGTTATTTTCAACACATTTTTTTGAATCTATAAAAATAATAAATTGATTATCAATGATTTATGAAAATTAGAGTGCGTAAATAGCGTGTTATTTGTTATAAAAAAGCGGTTCTTTTTTTGAATCAGGAATGAAGGAATTTAAGGAATTCCTTCATTCCTAATTTAAAAAAAAGCGGCGGTACTTCGCAAAGTACCGCCGTTTTTATGCCAACTAAGTCTCGAATGGTGTTTGTACAAAAAATGTTTGTAAAAATGGTTTGTTTAAATTTTTTGTTTGTTCACTTGCATCTGTTAGATGACAGGGTTAGAAATCCGTAAAATAATCTTAATGTTTGCTACACAGTTTGTTTTTTGTCTTGACTTTGATAAAAAAGGTTTGTTTTTTTTGTAAGATTCGCTTCTGGAAACGGCTCGTATTTGTTCGTTGCTTGCTCTTTGTTTTTAGAAAATAAAAAATTAAAGGTTTGTTTGCTCGTAAGTAAGATTCGATTTAAAGAAATTTGTAAAATTCGCTTTCAGATATATTTCGTAAATGCTTCAGTTTGCTGTAAGATTCGTATTCTAAATTGGATGCTTTAAAAATTCGTTGTCTTTAAAAAAATTATGTAAGATTCGTTGTTTGTTGAAAAAGGTTGTTTTTTCGTTTTGTTGATACAAAGGTAGTCTGAAAAGGAAGGCAGCACAATTCCTTTGTATCGGTATTTTTAGAATAATTATTTTAAAAATATGTATTAAATTGAAAGTCAATGATTTATAAAATAAATTTTAAATTATAAATCATTGACTTTAATAAATCATTTTAAATTAATTTTGAATGACTCGTTTATTCATCATTTTGAACCAAATCGGTGGAAATGAAGCAACCAAAATAGACATTGGATAACCAAAAGGCAATTGTGGAGCCTCTTCATAATGCCGCAAAACCTGATATTTTCGAGTCGATTTATAATGATGATCCGAGTGGCGGGTCAATTCGTACAAAAAAATGCGTCCTAATTCGTGATTAGAATTCCAAGAATGCTTAGGCAAAACGGGTTCATACCTGCCCGAAGCCAATTTTTGTCGCCGCAAACCATAATGCTCAATATAATTGACCGATTCCAACAACAAAAAACCGATGACCGCAAAACCAATCGCCATCAAAATACCCGTAAATCCAAAAAACAAACCTATCAAAATCAAATAAATGATTTGAATGATTTGAAACCAAATCATGCTATTCGCAACGCTATACGGCGCAAGACCTGCTTTTTTCAATCGTTCTGCTTCCAAACGCCAAGCTCCGAGATAACTATCTTTCACAGAACGCCACCAAAACGCATACATATTTTCACCCATTCGAGCAGACGCAGGGTCTTCATCCGTTGCGACGTTTTTATGATGCCCTAAATTGTGTTCAATAAAAAAGTGCATGTATAATGCAGGCAATAACAATACTTTGGATAAAAATTGTTCTTTTGGATTGGAACGATGACCCAATTCATGCGCCACATTGATTCCAAAACTACTTACAATAATGCCTACTCCTGTCAACATACCTACGGTTTCAATAATGCTCAAATGATTGTTTTTAAAAACAGATAAAGCATTGAAAATCAACAGATAAAGTAATGGGACATGCAGATAAAGCAGCCAATCAAAAAGCGGTTGATGCACTCGGGTCGCTTCTTCCGATTCAGGCGTATTTTCCTTGTGCTGCGGCAAAATCATATCCCCAATCGGCAAAAGGACAAAGGCAAAAAAGGTGGTAAAACACAGCCAAGAGCCTTTCCACGCAAGCCCCAAAAAGGCACTTGCGGGCAATAAATAAGCAATCAAATATTTAAAATCTTTCATTTTTGAAACGTTTTTGCAAAAATACCTATTTTTTTATTTAATTTCGCGCTTTCAAGTGCGTAAAATGATTTTAAAAATCATCAAAAACAACCAATTATTTAAAAAAATGGAATTTCACCAATTGACTGTTTGTAAAATCGTGCAAGAAACGGCGGATACCGTATCCGTTACTTTTGCCCTTCCTGAGAATTTAAAAGAACAATTTGTTTATACGGCGGGTCAATATTTGACTTTGAAAGTGAATCTTAAAAATGAATCTTTGCGCCGTGCCTACTCCATGTCGAGTAGTCCGATTGAAAAAGATTTGACGGTGACGGTCAAAAAAGTGAAAAATGGGCTGGTTTCTAACTATATTTGCAATCTTTTGAAGGTCGGGATGCAAGTTGAAGCGGCTTTGCCTGAGGGACGCTTTACGTTAAAACCAGATGTGAGTAAGCGAAAAACCTACTATTTGTTTGGTGCGGGCAGTGGGATTACGCCTTTAATGTCGATTTCTAAAACCATTTTAGAACAAGAACCGCAAAGTATTGTTTTCCTATTGTACGGCAATCGGGATGAATCTTCGATGATTTTCAAAAATCAATTGGACGCGCTCGAAAAACGATATGAAGGACAAATTTTTGTAGAACACGTTCTAAGTCAGCCGCAGAAAACAAAGGCTGGCGGTTTATCTGGTTTGTTCAAAAAAGCGACAATGGGCTGGACAGGAACGGTTGGACGCATTGATAATCAATTAGTTGAACAATTTTTGACTAAAAATCCGCCCCGCAGTCGGGATTGTGCGTACTTTACTTGTGGTCCCGAAGGCATGATGAAAGCAGTGGTCACGACTTTAGAAAAGCGCGGTATTGATAAAAAAACGATTCATCAAGAGCATTTTGTCAATTCAAATATGGCTGCACCAGCATCTGCGGCTTCTGCCAATGGGGTTTCGGGTGCAAAAATGACCGTTCATTTGAATGGCGAAACCATTTTAACCGATGTTGTTAAAAACAAAACGGTGTTAGAAATGTTGATGACTTTGAAAAAAGACCCTCCTTATTCTTGTACATCTGGCGCGTGTTCGACGTGTATGGCGAAAGTTTTGAACGGAAAAGTGAAAATGGATGCTTGTTTTGCCTTAGATGACGACGAAATTGCGCAAGGTTATATATTGACGTGCCAAGCGCGACCGACAACTGCCGAAGTAGAAATTACTTTTGACGTATAAGAAGACTATTTTTGAAACACATAGTTCACATAGGAGACAGAGGACACATAGTTTTTTTTCTGTTTGAGGTCGCATTTTAACAAAAAAACCTATGTGATCTATGTCTCCTATGTGAACTATGTGTTTATTACTCAGCATTTTAAACAACAATGGAGCAACCGAAAAAAAAATTCAACGCGCCTTTATTTTGGCGCATTATTGCTTTGGCAACGCCGTATCGCCGTTTATTTGCGAGCGCGACTATTTTGGCTATCGTACTTGCTCCGTTGTCCAGCGTGAGACCGTACTTGATTCAACAAATGGTGGATGAGCATATTTTTAAATTTGACATCCAAGGCATGACGCGCATGACGATTATCCTCCTCGTTTTGTTGATTTTAGAGACAATTTTAATGTATATTTTCAATTTGGCGACCAGTGTTTTAGGACAATCGGTGGTTAAAGATTTGCGTGTCCGTGTATTTCAACACATTACGCAGTTAAATTTATCTTACTTTGATAAAACGGCAATTGGTACTTCTACGACGCGCACGATAAGTGATATTGAGACCATCAACAGTGTTTTTTCGGAAGGTATTATTACGATTATTGCAGATTTGTTGAGTTTAATTGTGATTTTGGGCATTATGTTCTGGACGAGTTGGAAATTGACGTTGGTTTGTATGACGGTTTTGCCTTTTTTGATTTTGGGGGCGCGGTGGTTTAAAAATGAAGTTGCCAAATCTTTTCAACAAGTCCGCAATCAAGTGGCAGCGATGAATGTTTTTTTGCAAGAACACATTTCTGGAATGAAAATTATCCAAATTTTTAATGCAGAAAGCCGTGAAAAACAACGTTTTGGAGCTATCAACCGACAATATACGCAAGCGAATTTAGATGCGATTTTTGCTTACGCAGTCTTTTTTCCATTGGTCGAAATCATTTCGGCGGCTGCATTGGGTTTGATGGTTTGGTATGGTGCGCAGGGCGTGATTGGCAATGAGATTACATTGGGCGTGTTGGTAGCGTTTCCCGTTTATTTGAATATGTTATTTCGTCCGATTCGGATGTTGGCAGATAAATTTAATGTGTTACAAATGGGCATGGTTGCCGCAGAACGCGTATTTAATTTGTTAGATGACACTACGTTTGATGAACCGACTGGAAAAATCAAAGTAAATCGTTTAACAGGCAATGTCGAGTTTAAAAATGTTGATTTTGCCTATGATTTACAAAATAAAGTGTTGAAAAAGGTTAATTTCGCGCTCCGGTCAGGCGAAACGTTGGCAATTGTGGGCAGTACAGGTTCCGGAAAAACAACGATTACAGGTTTATTGAGCCGTTTTTATGAAATTCAAAATGGAGTGATTGAGGCAGACGGCATTGATATTCGACAATATGATTTGGCAACGTATCGCCGTAGAATTGCGGTGGTGTTGCAAGATGTTTTCTTATTTTCGGGTTCGGTGATGGATAATATTACGTTGCGAGACCCTTCCATTTCAAAAGCAACTGTGATAGAAGCTGCACAAATGATTGGTGCTGATATATTTATAAATAAATTACCGAATGGATATGATTATCAAGTCATGGAGCGCGGTGCGACTTTGAGCATGGGACAACGACAGTTGATTTCCTTTGTGCGTGCCTTGGTTTGTGACCCTGATGTGTTGATTTTGGATGAAGCCACTTCTTCGATTGACCCTGAGACGGAAGGCGTGATTCAATATGCGATTGAAAAATTGATTGCAAAACGCACGTCGATTATCATTGCGCATCGGTTGAGTACGATTCGGCATGCGCATTATATTATGGTGATGGAGCGCGGGGAAGTCCGCGAATTTGGTACGCATCAAGAATTGTTGCAACAGGAAGAGGGTTTATACCGAAATTTATATGAAAAACAATTTGCCGCTTTACAACCAAGTTAATTTGAATTAGGAATGAGGTAATATTACCTCATTCCTAATTCAAAATGTTGGATACCTTTTTTATGGTTCAAAATTTGAACGAAACTTACAATGTTGGAGCCGCAACCAGATATTTCGTCCGAAAAAACGCCTGTTTCTGAAACCGATTCTACTTCTGAAACAGTCGTTACGTTGTCCCGCCACCCGCCTTTATGGAAACGGATGTTGCGCTGGACGCGAAAGGTTGCGTTTTACCTCATCGGTGCATGGATTGCCGTTATTTTTTTGTTTCGATTGGAAACGGTTCAAAATTGGGTCATTGGCGAAGTGACACACGCGTTATCGAATGCGTTGCATACCAAAGTTGAATTGCAAAAATTTTATTTTGATTATAATGGTTCGTTGGTTATCAATGGTTTACATATTAACGATTTGAAAGGCGATACGCTGCTTTACGCTAAAGATTTAAGTGCCGATTTAGATTGGTCTCCGCTTATCTTCAATCAAATTGTTTGGATTAATACGGTTTATTTGGCGGGTGTAACGTTCAATTTGCATCGCCCGCTTGGTTCATATGATTATAATTTGCAATTTATATTAGATTATTTCGACCCACCTTCTGATATTCCAAGCCCCGAAAAACCGCCCTTAGATATTCGGATTGGACATATTCATTTGCGCGATGTTTTGTTTGATAAAAACGATTCGGTGGGCGGTCAGCGATTGACAACGCGCTTGGTTGGTGCTGATATTCACACACAATCAATGGATTTTCCAAACAATTTTTTGCATTTCAGCGAAGCGAAAATTCATCAACCGAAAGTACATTTAACTCAATTTGTGGCAACACCTTTGCCGCCGCGTCCTGCAAAACCTGCCGTACCTGTCCTAAACGATACTTTAAATCAAGGATTCAAACGACAACCGTTTAGAATGGCGATTGATGTTATCCGAATAAATGATGGAAAATTTGATTTAGACGATTGGGAACGCACGCCAAAACCGTTTTTACCCAAACATTTATTGGATTTTGACCACCTCAAAGTCTTGGATATACAGGCAAGTATGCGCAATATTTTATTTTTGGAAGGAGTCGTGACGGGGGCAGTGGATGGGATTTCGCTCCAAGAGAAAAGCGGTTTTGTGATTCAAAAATGTTCGGTCAATGAAACACGGGTTTCTGCAACCGAGACGCAACTCAATGGTATTCAAATCATTACGCCTTATTCAATTTTGGGCGATACGTTTGTGATGAAACATCCGAATGGTTTGGAAGATTTTAAAGATTTTAATAATACGGTTTATATGGATGCGCGGATTCACACATCGAAAGTGATGTTGGGTGATATTATGGCGTTTGCGCCGCCGTTGGAAAAGAACGATTTTTTTGTTAAAAACAAAAAATCATTGGCAACGATGGAAGGGCGATTGCTTGGAAGGGTCAATTCGTTAAAAGCATATGACATTAATTTGAAATTAAATGAATATTTTAAATTCAAAGGCGATATAGAAACGCATAATTTGGCAGTGACGGATGAGGAAATTATGAATATGAAAATTAAGCGTTTAGAGTCGAATGTGAAGTCATTAAGACAATTATTACCCGGTTTTAATCCGCCTGCGGAAGTGGATAAATTAGGTAATTTGGATTTTACAGGCAGTTTTGAAGGCTTTTTTGAAGATTTTGTAGTCAATGGCGTGTTGAAAACGGATATTGGGCAAGCGGCGGGACATGAATTGCGGTTAAATCTGAAACCGGGCAAAGACGACGCGCGATATAGTGGGGATGTTGCTTTCAAAGATTTTGATTTGGGCAAATGGGCGGATAATCCTGATTTGGGCAAAATTACGTTCAAAGCCTATGTGAAAGATGGTTTGGGGATTACAAAAAAGCATCCGCGTGTCAATTTGACAGGGAAAGTGGAAAGTTTTTGGTTTAAAAAATATGAATATCGCAATTTAACGGTTCGAGGCGAATTGCGCTCTGATTTATTTGAAGGGCATTTGACGGGGAAGGATGATAATATGGATTTTAATTTTGATGGAACGGTCAATTTTGCAGGTGAAAAACCTTTATATGATTTTAAATCAGAAGTTTATAAATTAGATTTAAAACGATTGAATCTGGTGCAAGATGATTTGGTGGTCATGGGCAATATCGTGATGAAATTGACGGGCGATAAATTATCCAATCTGAGTGGAGAAGCGCGAGTGAATCATTTGAAATTGATTTTAAAACAAAAAGATGTTATTGAAATCGATAGTTTGAGTTTAAAATCCTATGTGGATGAAAGCCAAAATAAACATTTTTGGGTGGATTCGGAAGTTTTTTTAATCGATTTGGTTGGGAAATTTGACATTGAAGCGATTCCTGAAGCGTTGAAACAACATTTTGCATTGAATCATCCACGATTGACCAAAGATTTGCATTTATTGCCTGATAATAAAATCATTGCAAATCAATCTTTTACGTATAATATTAAAATTAAAGATACGAAAAATCTGACTTATTTAATGGATTCTTCTTTGAAACGCTTAACGGATTTGACTTTCAAAGGCAATTTTGATAATCAATTGAATCAATTGGGTTTTGAACTTTCTTTGGAAGAATTGCATTATGGCGACCTTCATTTTAGGGAAATTTGGCTCAAAGGCGACCGAAAAAATCATATTTTGCCTTTTGAATTGACGATTTACCACACCCGTATTGGCGATGAACCGAATGCAAAACATTTTGAAAATATTGCTTTTAACAATACTTTATATGGCGACACCCTCAAAATTGGCGTTGCTTCGGACACGTTTTCGTCTTCTTTTCAATTTGGGCGATTGGATGTAAATGCCATTTTGATACCTTTGGATACCCTGTATCGGTTGTCTTTTGACAATTCGACTTTGCATTTTTTCAATGATAAATGGGCGGCGGACACAGGTAATTACATTGTTTTCAACAAAAATTACCTTAAATTCAATAATTTTGATTTTAAAAATGGCGATTATAGCATTAGTTTTGAATCCATTAATAACAAAGGGATTCATGCCACTTTGGAGAATTTTGACCTTGCATCGGTGAATAAGTATGTGAATGACAATCACTTTCGCTTGAGTGGAAAATATAAAGTGGAAGCAACCACTGATAATATTTTCAAAATGACGAATTTGAATGTCAAAGGTTCGATGGAACGTTTTTTTGTCAACAAAGAAGATAGGGGGCGATTAGATGTGGATGTGACGATGGAAGACTTGAAAAGTTCTGTATATGCGTATATCAATTTGTTGAAAGCCGAAGAGCGTGAACCACTGGAACAATTAGTGATTGAAGGACGCTATTATCCAAACGATATGCGTACAGCGAAAGGATTTTTCAAGAAAAATGATATTGCTGTTGATTTAAAAGTGACTAATTTGCCATTCAAATTATTAAATTATTTAATAGAAAGTGGGATGTCTGGCACCGAAGGACGCGTAGAAGGCGATTTAAACCTCACTGGACAATACAATTATCCCGAAACGAAGGGCAAAATGCGCTTATATAATGCTGCATTTACAGTGGATTATCTGAAAAATCGAATTTTTATCCCTGATGCTATTGTTAAAATTAATAATACGATGTTTGATGCAACAGGCGGCATCATGAAGGATGCGGAAGGCAATACGGCTCTTGTAGAAGGCGGTTTGACACACGATAGATTGAAAAATTGGGGGATGAAAGCCCGCTTAATTGCGCCAAAATTTGTTTGTTTGAACACCACACGCGCTGATAACCCACTCTTTTACGGAAAAGCAATCGGTGCGGGTGACATTCGATTCACTGGAAATTTCGACAAACCCGATATTAAAGTGATTGCGACGGCGGGGAAAGGGACGAAAATCGTTTTTCCATTCACGAAAGAGCAAAATGCAACCGAATTGAAATTTATCAAATTTAAAAATAAAAATATAGTTCAAGATTCGACGGTGCGCACGACGATATTTTCAGAGGGCGTTCCGGGCAGCACTTTATCGTCTCGCGTGAAAGATTTGAATGGGGTCAGTTTCGATATGAACCTCACTTTAACGCCTGAAGCCGAAACGAATTTGATTTTTGACGAAGTGGCGGGCGATAATATCAAGGCTTGGGGAACGGGTGATTTGCAATTGACTTTCGAGCGCGGTGGCGAAATGGAGATGAAAGGGCAATATAATATTGTCAAAGGCGATTATTTGTTTACTTTATTGCGCGTTGTGAATAAAAACTTTGCGATTAAGGAAGGCGGTTTTATCAAATGGAACGGCAGCCCGTTTGATGCACAAATCAGTATTGATGCCGCCTACAAAGGTTTGACGACTTCGCCACATAATTTAATTAGTGAATATGTAAATGGTTCGGATGAACTCAAAAGGGAGGCAAATAAACCGACTCCTGTGGATTTGACCTTGCGTTTGCAGGGCGCAATGTTGAAACCTGATGTGAGTTTTGAAGTCGGTTTCCCAAAATTAACAGGACAATTGAAAAGTTTTGTAGATAACAAGGTTCGCACGTTGCGCCAAGAACCGAATGAGTTGAATCGTCAAATGTTTGGTTTGGTCATGGTGGGCAGCTTTTTGCCACCTGATATCGCTTTATTGGGCGCGCAGGAACTTCAAACAGGCGGCGTAAATACCGCAGCAGAATTGTTATCAAGCATGATGAATCGTTTTTTGGCGGATTATGTAAAAGGCGTTGATTTACAGATTGGTTATAATATAGCAAGTTTGGGTAATATACAAAGCATTGGAAAAGCAGAACATAGGGTTCAATTTAAGGCAGCTAAAACACTTGGCAAAGACGAAAGATGGAATATTGCTGGCGGGGTAGGCGTAGAGCGCAAGATTGTGGATGCTGCTGAATTATTTGTCGGCGGCGATTTCATGGTGGAATATGCGATTACGGAAGACCGCCGTTTTAAAATCCGCATTTCGCAAACGTATGACCAAATTTTAGAAGGGGTGCGATACAGACCCGCTTTGGGGATTCGCTATCGGCGAGAATTTAATTCTATCAGTAATTTTATGTCTTTTTTTAAAAAGGAGAAAAGTAAATAATGCCCAAAAAAATTGGCATCTATTATTCAATAGATACCAATTTTTTGTTTTTAAATAATTGATAACCAATCATTTACGGAAAACTTGTGGAGCCGCAGGGAATCGAACCCTGGTCCGAACAAAGTACCTGAAAGCCTTCTACATGCTTAGTTTTTTATTAGATTGTCGAGCGGGAGAAAGACAAAAAACACGCCCATGCTCCCACCTTATCCCCGATGAATTGTCTTCAGTCAGGCGAGAAAACCGTCAGAATAGTTACAATTTGGATTATGCGCGGAACGTTTTGTATGTAACCTCAAACGAACAGCACAATGGAACTTAATCTCGTCCGAAATTAAGCAGCCATGGCATAGTTATAGTTGCCAGCTAAATGGGTGAACCATCTTTTTACGTGCGATAGGTTCATGTCACGGCATGCTTATACGAACCGATATGCTTCCCCGTCAATTCCGATCAGCCCCTTTGAAAATACTTTTTATTTCCGCCACAAAAGTACGCCTTTTTTTGACAAAAAAGGATATTTCTCTTTTTTTTTTGGGATTTTTTTTTTAATCATTTTAAAATACATAAAAATATTTAATAAGCAGACAATAAAAATATAAAATTTTATTTGGCAACACAGCTATATTCAATCATTCATTCTACTTTTTTTTAAAAAAAAGAAAAAAAATATCGTCAAATGGTTGCAATATAAAAAAACTGCTGTACCTTAGCATCGTGATTGTATTATAAGATTCATAATTAAAGCAGTGTTTTAAAGACAAATTCATTTTTTTAGCCCGCTTTCATTGCATTTTTGGTGATAAATAGGGTTTTTCAAAAAAAAGAATCTGTTTTTAGAAGCATTCAATTACTGAATCAGAAAATAACAGTCGGGTGATTTCTTATGAGAGCAAATGATGGCAACCATCATTGCTCTTTTTTTTTTGAACGCTGTTTTGTTTTAATTTTTATAAATTTGTGACAGATAGCATCTAAATAGAAATGAATCGTTTATTTTAACAACCAATCGTATTTCAACAAAGTGGAAAAGAAACCCAACTTAAGTTTTTGGCAAATCTGGAACATGAGTTTTGGATTTTTAGGGATTCAATATGGATTCGGCTTGCAACAAGCCAATATGAGTCCGATTTATCGGTATTTGGGGGCAGATGAAGCGTCGATTCCGGGGCTTTGGCTCGCGGGTCCGTTGACAGGTTTGCTTTTGCAACCGATTATTGGCGCACTTTCCGATAAAAGTTGGTCTCCTGTTTGGGGGCGGCGCAAACCATACGTTTTTATTGGGGCAGTGGTGGGCAGTATTGCCATGATTTTGATGCCTAATTCGAGTTCGGTTTTCATGGCAGCTTGCTTGATGTGGTTGTTAGATGCTGGTTTAAACTCGTCGATGGAGCCTTTCCGCGCTTTCGTAGGCGACATGTTGAATGAAGAACAACGTCCAACAGGCTTTTCGGTGCAATCTTTTATGGTTGGTTTTGGTCAAACCTTAGCGAATTTAATGCCTTTCATATTGCCATTAATTGGTATCTCAATGGCTTTATCTACCGACCCGAATGCGCTTTCCAATGGCATTCCCAATTCGGTGCGGTATCCGTTCTATTTGGGTGCAGTAGCCATTTTGTCAACGGTTTTTTGGACAATGTATTCGACCAAAGAATATCCACCTGTCAATGAAAATTATAAAAAAGCACATGCGTTTACGGCTGAACAACAGCAAAATATCAAATTTTGGCACTTGGCATTGACCATTGGAGCCGCTTTGATGGGCGGTTTATTTGCAGCCCGCACAGGCGGTATAAGCGCGGGTTTGATGTGGATTGTTGGCATTTTTGTCGTCTTATATGGTGTTTTATGGTTACCTGTTTTCAAAGAAATCTTGGCTTCGCTTTCTGAAATGCCCAAAGTCATGAAGCAACTTTGGTGGGTCAAATTCTTTACATGGTATGGTCTGCCTTTGATGTGGCAATATTTATCCTTATCAGTTGCGAAATATTCATTTAATGCTTCGAGTCCTGAAGCCAATCGACTTGGTTTTGAAGAAGGCAGTAAATGGGGCGGACTTTGTTTTGCCGCATTTAGCATTACTTGCTTCATTATTTCGATTTTTATCCCAATGATTGTCAAAAAAATAGGGAGTCGGCGGGCAACACATGCTTTGTTTTTGACAATTGGCGCAGTTGGATTTTTCATCACCATCTTGTCCAACGATAAAATGATTTACTTGGCGGGCATGGGTTTGATTGGTTTGGCATGGGGTTCAATTATGTCGATGCCCTATTTAATGTTGGCAAATGCGGTTTCAGGAGAACGAATGGGCGTATATATGGGCATTTTTAATGGTTTTATTTGTGTCCCACAATTTATTGGGATGTTGACCGTGCCTTTATTTTACAAAAGTTTGTTGGGAGACGACCCGCGCAATGCCTTGATTTTAGCAGGCGTTTGTTTGCTTTTAGCGGCGGGTTCTTGTTTTTTGGTGAGCGAAGATTAAATAATAATTTGAATTAGGAATGAAGGAATTGTAGGAATTAAAGGACGAATGGCTTGATTTTTTGATAAAAATCAAGCCATTCGTCCTTTAATTCCTACAATTCCTTCATTCTTGATTCAAATAACAAATTAGATTATTGTTTTTCTAATTTCCAAACTTCGCTATACGTAACTGCCCCAATCTCATTTTTTTCGCTATAACTCCACTCATACATTTTACCCGTCAACTTGTGGACTTCGATGTTAATCGCTTTAAACTTGCCACTGGCAATATGTTTCAAAATCACTTTATCTCCGGTATCATTGGGCTGCCAAAACAAGGAATAACCGTCTTTTTTCGTGTAAAACGAACCAATTGCCCTCATTTTTTCAAAAGGGCGGCTGCGGTCTGCCACTGCTGGACTGATAATTAACGTGTGTGCATCATCCGTATCTGACGCGTTGAGTTGTGCAATACCCACTTCGGTCGATGCAAATTCTTTGAAACGACCTTCGCCAACCCGCGTATAATCGGTTGCCGCCATGCTTAGAATTTTATAATTTCCTGAAAACGCGCCTATAAATAGATTCACTTCTGTTTTCTTACAAGAAGTTGTCAATGTCGTCAATGCAATGCCTAAACTGAATAAGTAGAAGAATTTTAGCATAAAATGTTTCTTTTAATGAATTAGATTTCAATGGATATACTTCCCATTTTTCAAAAATAATACCAAAAAAATGTTAGTTATCGCTAAAATTTCAATATAAATGATTGTAAATGAATGATTTATTGAATTTGAACTCTAATCTGAATGTGTTATGAATTGATTGTTAGCCGATTATTAAAAATATATTTTTTTTAAAAAAATTTTATCGTCACACGTTGAGTGTATGTATCTTTTATGGCTGTGACGCTTAAAAACAAGTGCGCAAGGTGCTTCCAAAAACAATCTTTCAAGAAAAAGCCCGAAAATATACATCATTACAATGTTATAATTCCAAAAACAGCAGTCGGTTTCCCGCAATGGAAGCCGACTTTTTATTTTGCGTTAAAATCAAGCGAATAAATTTTCTATTTTAATGATTTTTGTGTTCATTTGCATTTCAAAATTCAAAATGGATTCAAAAATGGCTTTTATAAAAAAAATAATGATGGGAATGGGGCTGTTTTGGGCAGTTGCGTTGTCGGCGCAAACGCCTACAGACCTTCATTTGACCTTACAATCGATTGCTAATGGTGAAAAACAAGCCCATTCGGGGCTTGAAAATTTCGCTCCAACAGGCGCGGGCGCGAATTATGATGTCAAATACCACCGTTTTTATTGGGAAGTGAATCCTGCGATTCGGTACATCAAAGGTTCGGTGACGACTTACTTCAAAGCATTGGAAAATATGGATAAAATGTCCTTTGATTTGGACAATGTTTTGCAAATTGATAGTATTAAATTTCGCAATCGCTTGGTTAGTTATACGCAATCACCCAATAAAACACTTGAAGTAAACTTGTCGTCCCAAATTATAAATGGAAATTTGGATTCTATCCATCTTTTTTATCAAGGAATACCGCCTTCGACAGGTTTTGGTGCGTTCATTACCAATCGACATAATAACGTTCCAATCCTTTGGACGCTTTCCGAACCCTATGGTTCTCGCGATTGGTGGCCTTCTAAATTGGATTTGAATGATAAAGTGGATTCGATAGACGTGTTTGTCAAAGTGCCTGCGGGCAATAAAGTGGCATCGAATGGCATTTTAGCAGCCGAATATGCTTTGGATTCGGCTGCTAAAATGGTTATTTGGAAACATCGTTACCCGATAACGCCGTATTTGGTGGCGATTGCGGTCACGAATTATGTCGAGTTTACGGAAAAAATACCATTGCGCGGTGATACGTTGAATTGTTTAAACTATGTTTATCCCGAATATTTGTCAACAGCGCGGCAGAAATCGCCTGAAATCATTCCGATTATGCAGCTTTTTGACTCTTTATTTGCGCCTTATCCATTCAAAAAAGAAAAATATGGACACGCACAATGGGGCTGGGGCGGCGGTGAAGAGCATCAAACGATGAGTTTTATGGCAAATTTAGACCAAAGTTTGGTCGCACATGAGTTGGCGCATCAATGGTTTGGCGATATGGTCACTTGTGGCAATTGGCAGGACATTTGGTTAAATGAAGGTTTTGCTACTTATTTAACAGGCTTGACTTACGAGCGTTTATATAATGGTGTTTATTGGAATGCGTGGAAAACGGCGACTTTAAATTCGGTGCTTTCGCAAACGGCGGGTTCGGTTCGAGTGGATGATACCACAAGTGTCAATCGGATTTTCGATTCAAGGTTGACGTATAACAAAGGAGCCTATGTGTTACATGCCTTGCGTTGGAAAGTGGGCGATAGTGCTTTTTTTGCGGGCGTTCAAAATTACTTGCGGGATGCGCGATTGATGCATGGTTATGCTACAACAAATGATTTAAAACGACATATTGAAGCAACAAGTCGGCAAGATTTAACCCGTTTTTTTGCAGATTGGTTTTATGGACAAGGTTATCCGACGTTTAATATTGGGTCATGTCGTTCCGCTTTTGTTGCGAATCGCATTCAAATTGTTGTAAATCAATCGACCTCTCACGGTTCTGTACCGAATTACGAAATTCCAATTCCTGTGCGCCTGAAAAGTCAGACTGGGCGAGATACCGTATTGCGGTTGAACATGACGGGAACTTATCATTCGTTTCTGATAGATTTGCCTTTTAGAGCCGATAGCATTTGGGCAGACCCGAATTTACAATTGCCTGCAAAATATCGTTTAGTGAGTTATTTCAATGGTTCGCCGACGGATAATTTGATAGGATATTGTGTTGGGACAGACGATGTGGCGCATTTATTGCCCGTTTCGGTTTATCCAAATCCAGTTGATAAATCATTAACCATTGATTTTCAATCAAATAATTATCAAAAAATAAAAGCAAGTGTTTTCAATTTGACAGGTTCTTTGGTTTTGCAAAAAGATTTGACGCAAGTGCAAGGCAAAGTAGAATGGCAAATCGGGACATTGCCCGCAGGCATTTATATGTTAAAATTAACAGATGGCAATTTGTCATCAACCCATAAAATGATTAAATTATGAAAACGATTTTTTTAATTCGACACGCCAAATCCGATTGGGGACACGTCGGTTTGCGCGATTTTGACCGTCCTTTATCGGCTCGCGGCTTGCGCGATGCACCGCGTATGAGTGCATTTTTGGCAAATCGGGGAGTAAAACCCGATATTTTAATTTCAAGTGCTGCCAATCGCGCTCAAACTACCGCAGGTTATTTTGCCGATGCGTTTGGGATTGCCAAAAATAAAATAGACCTTCGCCGCAGCATTTATGATGCAGACGCGCAAGATATAATGGATTTAGTACATGAGTTAGACGATAATTTAAATACAATTTGTTTGTTTGGGCATAATCCAACTTTCACACATTTTGCCAATTCGTTTACAAACGATTATATTGACAATATTTCAACTTGTGGTATCGTTCAAATCGTAGGAAATGGGGCAAATTGGAAAGATTTTAATGCCCAAACAGCCCAAGTCGTTGAACAATGGTTTCCAAAACAAATCGAAATTTAACAATGATTCAACAATATCGATATGTACTTTTGATTTTTGTCAGCCTTTTTACAACAATAAGTTGTAAAGAATCGTCAGGTATGGCAATGTCAGAAGAAAAATTGGCGCAACTTTTATCGGATTTGCACATGGCAGAAGCCTATGTGGAAGGGGAAACGGAATCGATTCGGGATAGTTTGGCTAAAAAATATACCGTGCAAATTTTCAAAAAACATGGTGTCACCGAAGCACAATTTGATACCACGATGGGTTGGTTGGCGCGTCGTCCCAAATTATTAGAAATGGTTTATAAAAAAGTGACCTTTCAAGTCGAAAAACGCGATTCATTGTTACAACTTCAAAAAAAAAATTAACGATTTCTTAATATGAAGTTGGGTTTAAATCACCTCCTTTGATGCTAATTTTGTCCTTATGATAAAGATTTTACTCGTTGATGACGAAAAAGACATCCTTGATTTTCTGAGTTACAACCTCAAAAAGCATGGTTATGAGGTGTTGACGGCTTCTAATGGCAGTGCCGCCTTGAAAATAGCGCAATTGGAACGCCCTGATATAATCCTTTTGGATATTATGATGCCGATTATGGACGGGATTGAAACCTGTCGGCACATTCGGGCAGACCCGCGTTTGAAAGATATATTGATAGCTTTTTTGACGGCGCGGGATGAAGATAGGACTCAAATCGAAGCCTTAGATGTGGGCGGCGACGATTTTATTACGAAACCGATTAAACCGCAAGTCCTGTTGAGTCGGATTCAAGCCCTATTGCGCCGCCGCAAAACGGAGGAACCGATGATGCTTAAAATTGCCGATTTGGAGATAAACCGCGAAACCGTTTTAGTGAAAAGAGGAGAAGAAGTGATAGAATTGCCGCGCAAAGAATTTGAATTATTGTGGTTATTGGTTTCCAAACCGGGAAAAGTATTTACACGAGAGGAGATTTACACTAAAATTTGGGGTCATGACGTTATTGTAGGCGATAGAACGATGGACGTTCACATTCGGAAACTCCGCGAAAAACTGGGTCAAGATTATATTAAAACACTGAAAGGTGTTGGTTATAAATTTGATTTTTAACCATTGACGCTTTGTTATGCCGAATTGTGTGCATTTAAACAAAAAAAAATCAAAAAAATGATGAATCCAATTCATTCATCATGCGCATTTCTTTTATGATGTTGAAAAATCCGACACCCCGCCGCATTGCTTTTTACGCAGCAGCATTTATCACCTTAATTGTTTTTTTTACAATCAGCCTCTTTGAATGGTGCGTTCCACATATGAGTGCCGTTTTGCGTTTGGTGTTATTGCCCTTGTTGATTGGCATGGCAACTTTTGCGCTGGTGTATTATTTTACAGAACGATTTATTTATAATCGCATCAAACTAATATACAAAAAAATTACAAATGATAAAAGTTTAGATGCCGAAATGCCACATCATTTGGATGAAGTAGAGCGCAAAGTGGATGAATGGACGGCTGATAAAGACCGCGAAATCAAGACTTTACATGAATTGGAGGAATATCGCCGCAATTATTTGGGCAATGTTTCGCATGAATTGAAAACGCCAATTTTTAATATTCAAGGTTTTTTGCATACTTTATTAGATGGCGGGATTCATGACGCAAATGTGAATGTTTCCTACCTTCAAAAAGCGGCTAAAAATGCAGAACGGTTACAAACGATTGTAGAAGATTTGCAAGCCATTTCCAAATCGGATGCAGGCGAGATGCATTTGGATTTACAAACCTTTGATATTCAGAAACTTACGCAAGAAGTATTAGATGATATGGAATTAAAAGCGAAAGGGCGCGGTATCAAATTGGTTTTCAAAGAGGGGGCGAACAATGGCTGGATGGTTCGAGCCGATAGGGAAGCCGTGCGCCAAGTTTTAACGAATTTGGTCAATAATTCCATCAAATACGGCAAAGAAAATGGGCAAACAAAGATTGGTTTTTACGATATGGATAAAATTGTGTTGGTTGAGGTGTCTGACAACGGGATTGGGATTGCGCGGCATCATTTGAAACATGTTTTTGACCGTTTTTACCGAGTCGATAAGAGTCGTTCGCGGGAAGTGGGCGGTTCTGGATTGGGTTTGTCGATTGTCAAACACATTATTGAGGCGCACAAACAGAGTGTTCATTGGCGCAGTACGGAAGGCGCGGGTTCGACATTCGGTTTTACATTGGAAAAATCATTCTAAAAAATAAAATGCGTTCCTTGAAAAATGGACGCATTTTGTATTTAT
>JAAFJT010000022.1:32713-57116 GCA_013298955.1 Chitinophagales bacterium | reverse complement strand
TTTGATTTGTGGCATAATCGGATACCTAAATCAAAATGAATCAAAAAAAAGTATTATTTAAAATACATACGTTCTTAACGCATTGGCAACAATGTATGACCAAGAAACAATTTGTGTTTTTATTATCAGTGGTTGTTGGAATGAGTGCAGGGCTTGCCGCTGTTTTATTGAAAATAGCGGTGCATACCATTTCCAATCTGGCGCAACATCCTATTATCGTTGCTCATTCCAACCTTTTGTTGCTTTTTCCTTTGTTGGGGCTTGGACTCACTTATTTCATAATTCAACGCATTTTGGGTGGTCAATTAATCAAAGGTTTGGCTCCGCTCCATTTTGCGATTGCGCAAAATAACAGCATCATTTCGCCACAACAGACTTATGCTCAATTAGTTACGAGTCCAATAACGGTTGGTTTGGGCGGTTCTGCGGGACTTGAAGCCCCCATTGTCATTACTGGTGCGGCATTGGGTTCTAACTATGCAGACTATTTTCAACTCAATTATGCAGAGCGCACCTTACTTTTAGCTTGTGGCGTTGCGGCAGGCATTGCATCGGCATTCAACGCGCCTATTGCGGGCGTACTTTTCACGATAGAAGTCTTAATTTTGGACATCAGCACCACAGGATTCATCCCATTATTAATAGCTGCCGCGAGTGGCGCGTTAATGTCCAAAATCATATTACAAGAAGGTGATATTTTAAGTTTTCAATTACAAGCCCCATTCAATTACCATAATGTGCCTTTTTATGTGGTTTTAGGGTTATTATCAGGGTTTATGTCCGTTTATCATGCCCGCTTGTTTGTAAAAGTGGAACAATACTGTCGTCATTTAAGCCCGAATCCCTATTTGCGGATGCTTTTTGCGGGTTGGATGTTAGCCTTAATTCTACTTTTTTTTCCAAGCCTCTTTGGAGAAGGTTATAATAGCATTAAAAGCCTTGCGCAGATGCACCCACAAGACCTTTTTCAAAAAAGCATTCTTCGTAATGTTATCACAAATGATTGGTTATTATTGTGTTGTATCAGTTTAGTGATGTTTTTCAAAACGGTTGCCACTGCCATCACACTGGGCGGCGGCGGCAATGGAGGCAATTTTGCACCGTCTTTATTTGTGGGTTCGTATTTAGGATTTTTGTATGCAAAATGGATTAATCTATTGAATATCAGTCAATTACCTGTTGCTAATTTTACGATTGTGGGCATGGCAGGAGTGTTGAGTGGCTTGTATCATGCCCCTTTAACCGCCATTTTCCTCATTGCCGAATTGACAGGCGGTTACGCGCTGATGATACCTTTGATGCTCGTTTCGTCTATTAGTTATCTGGTTTCTAAAACGATTGAGCCGCATACGATGGATACCAAACAATTGGCAAGGCATCGAAAAATCCTTTCAGGCGATAAAGATGCCAATATTTTAGTGACTATGCAGGTCAAAAACCTTATTGAAACGGATTTTGCACGCTTGTATGACACCGATTATTTGGAAGAATTAATTCAAGCGATTACCGTTTCAGAGCGCAATATTTTCCCTGTGGTGAATAAACAAAACAAATTGTTAGGAATTGTAATGCTGAGTGATATTAAAAATATTATATTTAAAAAAGAATTATACAATCAAATCACCATTAAAACCATTATGAAACCGTATCCTGATGTCATTCTACTTGCCGATGATGTGATGACGATTGTTGAAAAATTTGAAACCACACAGGCTTGGAATCTACCTGTTCTTTCGGAAATGGGTTATATTGGTTTTATTTCTAAATCAAAACTTTTTTCGGCGTATCGGACGGAACTCATTCATAGAACGATTCGTTGATGGCTCTTTTGCGCGACAAAGTATCTGCCGATTTTAACACCCAAAAGGAATGCAAAAATCGGCAATCATCGTACCTTTAAGGCTTAATTAATTTAAAACAGCCTATTGAGTGCCTGTATCATTTTATAATTTAACTTTTAAATTTGTAACACTCTATGAATCAATGGATTAAAATAATAGCTGGATTACTCGCTTGCATCGGTTTGTATGGGTATTACAGTTTTTCAACCGCCAATGTGCCTGCCGAATTACCGAATGATGGCATTGTTAAAATTCCAACAGGCTGTACACGCGATTCGTTGCCTTTGGTTTTATTAGAACAAGGTTTCCTTTTGGATACCAATTCTTATAAAACGTGGGCAAATCTCATGGATTTTCAGACGGTGCGCTCAGGACGTTACCGCCTTACGCCGAGTTGGAGCAATTATAAATTGATTCGGCATTTGCAACACAGCGAACAAGCGTCTGTCAAAGTGATGCTCAATACAGAGAAAAATGCAAAACAAATTGCGGCAAAATTGTCGAAATTTTTAGAATCCGATTCGTTGTCTTTTATAACGGCTTTTTCAGATACGTTAGCCCTTGATTCGCTTGGTTTGACTCCTGAAACATTGCAAACCGTGATTTTTCCAGATACGTATGCGTTTTATTGGAATACGTCACCGACTGCTTTTTTGAAAAAGATGGTTAAAAAACATAAAGCATTTTGGACAGAAGCGCGTTTAGCAAAGGCACAAACCGCCAATTTGACTCAATTACAGGTGCATATTTTGGCATCAATTGTGGAAGGCGAAGCCAGTAAAAATGAAGAACGTCCGCGCATAGCGAGTGTTTACCTCAATCGGTTGCAAAAAAACATGATGTTGCAAGCAGACCCAACTGTGCAATATGCACTGATGGATATTTATGGCGGCGGCTATCGGCGACTTTACAATAAGGATTACCAATTTGCACACCGTTATAATACGTATATCAATTTGGGATTGCCTCCTGGCCCAGTGGGTTTAGCGTCTCCCGCGAGTATTGACGCGGTTTTGACCCCCGAAACCCATGAATTTATCTATTTTTGCGCAAAACCTGACAATTCAGGCTATCATAATTTCGCCGTGACACATGAAGCGCATATGGTCAATGTGAAAAATTATCAAACTTGGATGCAGACGCGCAAGTAAGTTTATTTAATTTCAAGACTTAATCCTTTCAAGGCTTTGTAAATTGTTGCAATTTCATTTGATTCTTATCCACTAATACTCCTTTTTGAATTTTTAAACAATTTTAATGGGCAGAATTAAATTCATTGTATTTTTTTAGGACTTGAATTTTTGGATTTTATAGATGATACACAACTTAAAATGTTTTTGGGGTACTTTTGTCTGAATCCATATTCAAACAAAAGTATCCCGAATCGGTTCTAAAATCCACAAAATCTAAGTCCAAAAAAGATTCCTATATGGTTTTTGCTTATTTGAAATCGGGCTTCTGCATGCTCAATGTTAAAAAAAAACAAAAAAAATTTTGCAATCCTGCAATAATGCCTACATTTGCCCCAAGATTAAACAAGTCGTTGGAAATAAAGCGATTTCAAATATATGTATTTGTTTTAAAAACAATGACTTTTACAAAACCAACCGCTACGATTTCAGGTACTATCGAAATCCAAAATGTCCTATTACCATGTCCAAAAATCTGCTCATAGTGGAGTCGCCTGCAAAAGCCAAAACGATTGAAAAAATACTCGGTGCTGATTTCAAAGTCAAATCGAGTATGGGGCATATCCGCGATTTAGAAAAAAATGGTTTGGCGATTGATATTCAAAATAATTTTAAGCCAAATTATATCATTACGCCCGAAAAAGCCAAACTTGTCAAAGAATTGAAAGAGGAAGCCAAACGCGCTACTGAAGTTTGGCTCGCAACCGATGAAGACCGTGAAGGCGAAGCGATTTCTTGGCATCTTTGTCAAGTTTTGAACCTCAATGAACATACTACCAAACGGATTGTTTTCCGCGAAATTACGAAACCTGCGATTCTGAAAGCGGTGCAAAATCCGCGCAAATTGGATTTGCATCTCGTTGACGCACAACAAGCGCGGCGGGTTTTAGACCGTTTGGTGGGTTTTGAATTGTCTGAATTGCTTTGGAAAAAAATTAAAGGAAATTTATCGGCGGGACGGGTTCAATCGGTCGCCGTAAAATTGGTGGTGGAACGGGAACGAGCGATTCAAAATTTTAATGTAACGCCGTTTTTTAAGATTGATGCGAGTTTTGGGGTGCTAAATGCTCAAAATAAACGGGTTGAGCTCAAAGCAGAAGCTGCAAACAAACCTGAAAACGGGGCAGATGCAGCAACTTTTTTAAAAAAATGTATTGGCGCAACTTATCAAGTGCGTAAAATTGATATTCGACCGACGAAACGGAAACCTGCCGCACCTTTCATAACTTCAACTTTGCAACAAGAAGCAAGTCGAAAATTGGGTTTTTCGGTCAATCGAACCATGCAAAATGCACAACGGTTGTATGAAGGCGGACATATTAGTTACATGCGGACGGATTCGACGAATTTGAGTGAGGAGGCTTTGACGCATATTGCTGATACGGTTAAAATTATGTACGGGGCGCAATATGTGCAAACGCGCCGTTACAAGACGAATAAAGAGTCGGCACAAGAGGCGCATGAGGCGATTCGACCGACTTATGTGCAAAATCAATTGGTTTCGGACGATAGAGATGCGCAAAAATTATATGATTTAATTTGGAAACGGACGGTTGCTTCCCAAATGTCAGATGCGGAATTGGAAAAAACGGTGGTGGATATTGCCATTTCGACCGTTCCGACGGCTAAATTGGTGGCAGAAGGCGAAGTCATTAAATTTGATGGTTTTTTGAAAGTATATTTGGAGTCGAAAGACGAAGAAGACGAGGATACAAAAGGGATGTTGCCGCCGTTGAAAGTGGGGCAAATCTTGGATTTTAACTTTATGACGGCAACCGAAAAGTTTACGCGCCCACCTGCGCGTTTTACGGAAGCCGCTTTGGTCAAGGAGTTGGAAGAACGCGGGATTGGTCGCCCTTCGACTTACGCGCCGACGATTACGAAAATTATGGAGGAAAATCGCGGTTATGTGGTCAAAGAAACGCGAGAAGGCACTTTACGGGCTTTTCAAATCTTGACTTTGGATAAATTAGGCAAAATCGTGGCTTCACAAGGACAGGAAAAAGTGGGTGCGATTAAAAATCATTTAGTGCCAACCGATATGGGTTTGTTGGTGGTGGATTTTTTGGATAAGCATTTTGAAAAAGTGATGAATTATGGTTTTACCGCAGGTGTAGAGAAGGAATTTGATGATATTGCAGAAGGCAAAAATAAGTGGACGAATATGATTGAGCATTTTTACACGCCATTTCATGCCGATGTGGAACGGACGAAAACGGATGCTGAACGGGTGAGTGGCGAGCGTGTTTTGGGTAAAGATGTAAAATCCGGTCGAACCGTTTTGGTGCGATTGGGCAAATTTGGGCCTGTGGCGCAAATTGGCACAGGCGATGAATTAGCAGAAAAGGAAAAACCGCAATATGCAAATTTGAAACAAGGTCAATCGTTGGAAACCATTGATTTGGAAGAGGTATTGAAATTATTTGATTTGCCAAAACGGTTGGGAATGCATGAAGGGCAAGAAATTGTCGTATCGGCGGGTCCATATGGTCCGTATGTTCGATTTGATAAACTCGTCGTTTCTTTACCGAAAGGTGTTGACCCATTGTCTGTTACACTTGAAGATGCTTTGAAATATATTGCTGAAAAACAAAAAGCAGAAGCTCCTGTTTTCATGTATCAGGACAAGGGCGTGACGAAAGGAGTGGGGCGTTTTGGTCCGTTCATCAAGTGGGACGATATGTTTATCAATATTCCAAGAAAATATAATATCGAAACGTTGACCTATCCGCAAGTGGTAGAATTATTAGAGGCGAAAACGGAAAAAGAAGCGAATCGATTTATTCATAATTGGGAAAAAGAAAAGATTACAGTGGAAAATGGGCAATGGGGACCATTCATTCGGTTTGGAAAAAGTAAAATTACCCTCAAAAAGGATGGTAAAAAAATGACGAATGAAGAAGCCGCGCTTTTGACCTTAGAAGAAGTCAAAGCACTCATTACGTTGGAAGTGCCGGGTGCATTTGATAAAAAAGAGAAAGTCAAAAAAGCGAAAAAATAAAAATGGATAAAAATTGCGTCTTTTTTAAAAAAGGCGCAATTTTGTTTTTGAATCAAAAAACAAAATAACCATGATAAAAGCGTTTAAAGTTCAGAATTTAAATAAAAAATATAATTTCGATTTCCAATTTCAAGATGATTTGAACATTTTTACGGGTAAAAATGGTTCAGGCAAGACCACTTTGCTAAAAATGATGTGGTATGTTTTGAGTGGAAATATTAAGAATACTACATCAGAAGTATATTTTGATAGCATTTATCTAAAAACTGCTGAGGAAAATATTGATTTAAAGTTAAAAAAAGGAGTGGATAAAATCAAGGCTTCTTTCAGTTTTACTTCAACAATTTCACCTGAGAGTAATATTAAAAATTTGGAAGAAAAAAGAAGTGTAAATGCTTTATTAGAAAAATTACCATTTTTTTCCGAAGAAAGCATTTTTCTTCCTACTTTTCGACGGATTGAAGGTGGTTTTTTAACAGAAAGTAGAGATTTATTTTATGATGAACGAGAAAATGTCTTTAGCAGAGGATTTTCATACCACTTATCTAACGAAATTGCAGCAACAAGACGATTATCTCGTCGAAATAGACATCAATTTATAGCATCTGTTTCTACAAATGATGTAGTTTACCTTTTAACTAAAAAATATGCTGAAATTTCAGAAGCCATTTTGAAAATCGAAAAAGAACAATCCGATTTTATTCTTCAAAGCATAGCGAATAGTTCAGGAGATGAAAGAGGCATTCTTTTTAAAATTAAAAATAGACAACAAGAAACAAATTTAAAAAAAGAAACTTTATTGAAATCCTTTACAATTTTATCTGATTTAATAAAAGAAATTTTTGAAGATAAAGGTATTAAAATAACAGATGGATTATCTTTAGGGGATGCTACGACAGCTATTATATCTGATAAGTTATCGGCTGGCGAAAAGCAAATGTTAAGTTTTTTATGTTATTGCATGTTCGCAGAAAACAGCATTATTTTTATTGATGAACCAGAATTAAGTTTGCATCCTGATTGGCAACGATTGTTGATGCCAACGCTTTTGGAAATCGCGCCAACCAATCAATTTTTTATTGCAACACATTCTCCTTTTATTTATGCAAAATATCCAGATAAAGAAATTATTTTGGATAAAGACAAAGGAGGTGCATAATGGCGCGTCTAAAAATGACTGTGGACGAATTGGTAGCTGTTTTAAAACGCTCCCATTTACCGACTATTTTGGTCGAAGGGGATGATGATGTCATGGTGTATCGACAGATTGAAAAACAATTGGGCAGCCGAAAGGTCAATTTTCAACCTTGTGGCGGACGGAATACGTTGTTAAAACTGTTTGAACGAAGACATGAATTTGCTCATTTAAAGGTGCATTTTATCGCTGATAAAGATATGTGGGTTTTTAAAGGTGTACCTAATCAATATGCAACTATCTCATTTACAAATGGTTATAGTATTGAAAATGATTTATATTCGGATGGATTTAAACGATTAGATGGATTATTGGATGCAGATGAATTAGCTCATAAACAAGAATTATTGAGCAATGTAGTGGAATGGTTTGCTTCCGAAGTCGAAAAATACTTACAAAATGGTGCAGAAATGCAGCTTGCAGAAGTCAATTTGTTGAGTGTTAAGATAATGGAAAAAAGTAAAAATCATTTTACCAGTTCTTTTTTGAATGAACGAAATTTTAAGAAACCAACGTTGAAAGAAATTGAATTGGTACAAGAAGCAAATTATAAACGATTGAGAGGTAAATATTTATTTGAAATCTATATTAAAATTTTTGAATATTATAGAAAGGTAAAAGACGTGAAAGCGGTGACTTATCACAAAAGCCAATTAATGGATATTTGCTATCGGGAAGGTATCCATAATACCATTGATGCAACTTGTATGCAAAAAATAATGTATGAAATAAAAACGATTTTTGGATTATAATTCAAGAACGTGACATCAAAAAATCAACATTCAGACAACTGAGTGAACTTATTAAATAACCCAAGTTGATTGTTTTCTAAAAAATCAAATTCTTTTTTCAAAAAAGCAGGTTTGATTTCCACCTTATTGCCTCATCACATGATGTTGCCTAAGTGCTTATCATAACTTTTCCATTCGGGCAAATTGCCCCCGTTTGGATTGACTGTTTTTGCAAAAAATCAAAACAACAAAATCTGCTCTCTCCAAAGGGTCTTTTTCTTTCCTTAATCACGGAAAATGGAAGTTAGACAAACAAAAGTATTGAAAAAAGTTAGAACCTTAAAAGATTGCAAATATGAAAAATAAGTTTCAAATATGAAAATAATCTTGTAATTTTGTTGAAATTTTAACTATTTCGTAAATGAATAAAGTAAATAAGTAGAACCTTGCTATGTTTGTGAAAAATATCCTTTAATATGATGAAAAATATCCTATTGCTACTCTTGTTTGGTTTAATGAGTGTGCCTCATTCGGCATCAAGCCAAAAACCGCGTACCATTATTACAACAGATGGTGAAATTGATGATGTAGATTCTTTTATACGTATGTTGCTGTATTCCAATGAGTTTGACCTTGAAGGATTGGTTTACAGTAGCTCCATGTGGCATTACAAGGGCGATGATAAAGGCACTAAATTCATCTCTGAAATGGATATGACCCAAAAAATGTATGGCGAAAAAACAAGTTTGCGCTGGCCTGGCGTTCAATGGATGCAAGATTTGATTGCCGCTTATGAACAAATTTATCCCCAATTGAATAGGCATGCGCTTGGTTTTCCAACGGCTTCTGCTTTACGGACACTTATCAAAATCGGCAATATTGATTTTGAAGGAGAAATGAATCACGATACAGAAGGCTCTGATTTTATTAAAAAAAAATTATTGGATGACAATCTTCAACCCATTTATTTGCAAGTTTGGGGCGGGACGAATACCATTGCACGCGCCTTGCAATCCATTGAAAATCAATATAAAAACACGCCTGAATGGTCTAAAATTTATAAAAAAGTATGTGATAAAACAATCCTATATGCTATCCTAGACCAAGATGCAACCTATCGCAAATACATAGCAATCCATTGGAAAGATGTGAAGATTTATTATAATTCACATCAATTTTGGTGTTTAGCCTATCCATGGAAACAGGCGATTTTGCCCGAATTGCATTATCTATTGGAAGGCAAATTTATGAGTGAAAAGATTATTCATAATCATGGTGCGTTGACAAAAATGTATTACAGTTACGGAGACGGGCAGCAACAAGTGGGTGATGAGGAGCATATTCATGGTGATTTGTCCAAAATTAAAAAAGGGCAATGGGGCAGTTTTAACCAATATGATTTTTTATCAGAAGGGGATTCACCTGCGTTTTTGCATTTGGTGGATGTGGGTTTGGACAATCTTGCTAATCCTCATTTTGGCGGTTGGGGCGGCAGGCTAAAAGTGTCTAAAACTAATCCCAATCGTTGGGAAGATGGCGATGATGTGGCAGATTTCAATCCCTCAACGAAAAAAATAGATTTGGCATATCCACAAATTCGTTGGTTGGCGGCATTGCAAAATGATTTCGCAGCGCGGGCGGACTGGTGTGTGAAAGATTATTCACATGCAAATCATCCACCAAGTGTAAAGCTATATCATTCAAATCATTTAAAAGCGAAAATCAATCAAAAAGTAAAATTAAGTGGATATGGTATGGATCCAGATAACCATCCTTTGACCTATCGTTGGTGGCAATATCAAGAAGCGGGTACGTATAAAGGACGAGTTGATATTCAAAAAAACAATCAAGCCAAAGCGTCTTTCAAAATGCCAAAAGATATTAAAGCAGGCGAAACGATTCATATTATTCTGGAAGTGACCGATAGCGGAATACCGCAATTAACTCGTTATCAACGAGTTATCATTGAACAACAGGAATAGTGAATTCGTAAAAAAAAATTCTTCAATCGCCTGATGCTTTGCAACAATTCGAGGTTTTGCACAAAGCGGTTGAAGCCGAAAAGCGTCGCCAACATGAATTTCGAGCATGGATTACGCCCGATGTCAAAGTGGAATTTGTTAATGGCGAAACGCCGTTTTCACGATTGACGGAATCATCGAAAGTCGTGTGATTCAAGGTTTTACGATTCCTGTGCGAGCGATTTTTGAGGAGCAAGCCAATGTAGAAGCATTACAAAAATTATTAAAAAATTAACACATAGGTCACATAGGGTGATATAGGTCACATAGGGTGATATAGGAAACATAGGGTGACATAGGGGCATCATTGGGGAATCCTTGTCTCCAATAATACTCTATGTGTCCTATGTCACCTTATGTGACCTATGTGTTTCAATAATCAAACAAAACAAATGATGAAAAAAAATCAACTTTATTCCCTTTTCCTTTCCTTTCTTTTTTTAGCCAGTTGCAATCGCGATAAAAAATTGTTCTCCCTTTTAGACAGTCAAACGACAGGCATTGATTTCAATAACCTCATCACCGAATCGGATTCATTGAATATTTTCAACAGCGAATTTCTCTATAATGGGGGAGGAGTCGCCACAGGTGATCTGAACGGCGATGGCTTACAAGACCTCTATTTCACAGGAAATCAAGTCGAAAACAAACTTTATTTGAATAAAGGTCATTTGAAATTTGAAGATGTGACGCAAAAAGCCAATGTTCAAAAGCGAAAAGGGCAATGGTCTGCGGGCGTGAACCTTATTGATTTAAATCAAGATGGCAAATTAGATATTTATGTTTGCAATACGTTCCAACAAAATGCTGATTTGCGAAAAAATTTATTGTTTGTAAATCAAGGCAATGATGCGACGGGCGTTCCACATTTCAAGGAGCAAGCCGCCGAGTACGGTATTGCCGACACGACGCATTCTGCCAATGCACAATTTTTTGACTATGATAATGATGGCGATTTAGACCTTTTTATTGGAGTCAATTTCATGGATAGCAAGTATCCCGGTCAATATATTCACAAACTTACAGATGGTTCCTCCCCAAATCGAGACGTTTTATACGAAAATACAGGTGAAAATGGCACTGGACATCCCATTTTCAAAGATATTTCGCTCAAAGCGGGCATTTTATTCGACGGTTACAGTCATAGCTCGTTGATTACAGATTTCAATAAAGATGGTTGGATGGATATATATGTTGCAAATGATTATATTACGAACGATTTGATTTACATCAATCAAAAAAATGGCACGTTCAAAAATGAAATTGCAACCATTTTCAAACATCAAGCCGCTTCCGCAATGGGCAGCGATGTTGCGGACATCAATAATGATGGTTTGTTGGACATGTTCACAACTGAAATGTTGCCGTATTACAATAAGCGAAAAAAGGTTTTTTTGAGTGCCAATAATTATACAAATTATTTTAATAATGATTTGTATCATTATGAATATCAATATGCTCGCAATGTTTTGCAACTCAATCAAGGCATGAATCCAGAAACGCATTTGCCTGTATTTAGTGATATTTCGTTTTTGAGCGAGGTGCATGAAACGGAATGGAGTTGGACTTCGTTGATGGCGGATTTGGATAATGATGGTTTGAAAGATATTTTTGTAACAAACGGTTTCCCCAAAGACGTGACCGACCATGATTTTGGGGCGTTTCGCAGCGAAGTCAGTAGTTTATACGCGCCTGTTGAGTTGCAAAAAAAGATTCCGCAAATTAAATCGCCTAAATTTGCATTTAAAAATAAAGGTAATTTATCATTTGTAAACAATTCAAAATCATGGGGTTTGGATGCTCGTGGGTTTTCAAATGGGGCTGCATATGCGGATTTGGATAATGACGGCGATTTGGATTTGGTGGTTAACAACATTGATGATAAAGCCTTTGTTTTCCAAAATCATTTGAATGATGGCGAATCTAAAACACCCTATTTACGGCTTCAATTGGTGGGTGAAAAGGGCAATTTAGATGCTTTTGGGTCTTCTGCGACGATTTTTTATCAAGGCGGACAGCAAATTGCACAAATGGTGTCGGGTCGCGGCTATTTGTCGCAATCCGAAAATGTACTTCATTTTGGTTTGGGCAGCATTCCGAAAATTGATTCAGTCGTGATTCATTGGTACAATCAGAAGGTGACGACGTTGAAAAATCCACCTTTTTCGGGTTGGGAAAAGGTCGTTTGTGGTGCGAATGCGTTGCCTGCGCGTGCGGATGTGTATGCGGAAAGCCTTTTTCAAACCATTTCGCCCAAAGATTATGGTATTGAAATGATGCACCGCGATTCCGATTATGTGGATTTCAATATTCAAAAAACCTTGCCGCATAAACTTTCGCAATATGGCGCGAGTTTGAGCGTCGGCGATGTGAATGGCGACGGTTTGGATGATATATATAGGTGTGGTGGTGTGCAGGCAACAGGTTTGTGGTTGATTCAAACAAAAGATGGTAAATTTACACAACAATCCGTTTCGTACAAAAGTGACCCGCAAAAAAAAGAAATTGAATTAGGTACGTTGCTGTTTGATGCGGATGGCGATGGCGATTTGGATTTATACATTGTACATGGTGGTTACGTTTATGAAGCACAATCGCCTCTGTATCAAGATGTTATATGTATCAATAATGGCAAAGGTCAATTCACAATTGCTCAAAATGCGTTGCCAATCGAAACCGTTTCGGGGCAATCGGTGAAAGCGGCGGATTATGATGGCGATGGCGATTTGGATTTATTTGTCGGCGGGCGCGTGATGGCGCGGGCGTATCCGCAAACGGATAAAAGTTTCATTCTCCGAAACGATACCAAAGAAAAAGATAAACCGATTTTCACCGATGTGACGGCGCAAGTCGCACCTGAATTAAGTCATATTGGAATGATCAGCGATGCGTTATGGACTGATTTTAACAATGATAACCTTCCAGATTTGGTTTTAGCGGGCGAATGGATGCCGATAACGTTTTTCCAAAATGATGGAACGCATTTTAAAAATGTAACAAGTCAAACAGGCGTTGCGGACAAAATAGGGTGGTGGTCGAGTCTTGCTGCGGGCGATTTTGATAATGATGGCGACATTGATTATATTGCAGGCAATTTGGGTGAAAATTCGTATTTCAAGGCTTCTAATACGCATCCGATGAGCATTTATGCCAAAGATTTTGATAAAAATGGCTTGTATGACCCGTTTATTGCTTGTTATGGACAGGATTCGCTTGGAAAAGAGCATGAATATTTTTATCCGACACGCGATGATATGATAAAACAATTGATTTTGATTCGACGGAAATTTCAAACATTTGGTGCGTTTGGTTCGGCAACGGTTCAAGACGTTTTCACGAAGGAAGAATTGCAAGGGGCGCAGATTCTGAAAGCGAATTGGTTGAAAAGCAGTTACCTCGAAAATAAAGGAAATGGGCAATTTGTATTGACGGCGTTGCCCGTCGCGGCGCAAATGGCTCCGATTTATGGCATTTTGCCTTATGATTTTGATAAAAATGGCTCTCTTGATGTGCTTTTAGTCGGAAATGACTATGGAATGGAGCTTTTGCAAGGTCGGGCAGATGCGTTTAACGGATTAGTTTTAAAAAATAGGGGTCAACAAGGTTTTAAAGCATTGACGTTGGAAGAAAGTCATTTTTATGTGCCGAATGATGCCAAAGCATTGACGCGAGTGGCGATTGGACAACAAAAAGAATTAATTTTGGCGAGTCAAAATAAAGGTGCGTTTAAAGTTTTTGCTCCGAAAACACCCATTTTGAAACTGATTTCGGTATTGCCGAATGAGGTAAAAGCGATGATTACGTTCAAAAATGGGCAGAAACAATTGAAAGAATTTTATAGAGGCAGCACTTTTTTATCGCAAGAATCGCGTACGATGCAGATTCATAATGAAATACAAAGTATTGATTTTTATGATATAAAAAATAAGATTACTCGAAAACATTCTAATTAATGCGCTGTGAGAAATTGTGATACTCATTAGAACGTGATGAAAACCTTTTATAAGATAATGAGATTTGCGTTATGGTAATATGAATTAGGATTCATATTACCCATAACGCAAATATAGCATCTAATAAGTTTTTAAAAATCGATTAGATGCTATATTTCCATAATTTATTCAAATAAATCTATATGTGGAATTAGCGTTTTGTTTGAATTGCCATTCCAATGTTTGCACTTTTCCTTCTAAATCTCTTGCAGAACGGTCCAAATCGTATTTTTTGGATTGTTTTTCTCGCAGTTCTGTTTGTAAATCTTTCATTTTTTGCTCAATTTCATTAATACGGGTTGCATTACTGTTTGCAGCTGTTTGAGCCGATTTCAAATCTGCTTTTGCTTTTTTTAATTCTGCATCTAACTTACTTTTTTCAGCACGGTCTTTTTCTATGGCTGCTTTTTTGCGATTCAGTTCAGGTAAAAGTTGATTGATATATGAAACAATGTTTTCATAAATGCTATCTTGATTGGGTTTACCACTTATCGGCTGCTTGTCTCGCGGAAAAAGACAGTCTCCAATATCTTTAAGTGGGGTCATTTCCCATGTGCACGCTCTAACGAGAATTGGAATCAATTTCGCTTCTTGATTTCGGTGCTTTTCAAGGGCTTTTGGAAGCTCATTTTGGTAAAAATAATCCGAAGCGAGCGCGTCAGCACTCAGCAATAACAAAATAATATCGGCTTTATGCAAAGCGTTTTTAATGTTTTGGTTCCAATTCGCGCCTGCTTCAATATCATTATCAGACCAAAGTTTAACCTTTTTATCGCGTTCTAAAATGGCAAAATGCTTTTTTAACTCCTTTAAATAAGCATCGTCTTTTCGGGCGTAAGCCATAAAAACATGTAGGGGTAATGAACTCATTGATTATAATTTAATTATAAATAAAATAAATTATTATTTTGTATTCAATCTATCCACTATTTTGCGAAGACCTCTCGCAATATCCGTGAATGCTTCATCCATATCTGAATGTTTCGTAACAGGAATCATATCTTTGGGTAATCCTTGAAGTTTTGCAAAAGGCATTCCTTTCCAATCACAAGGTCGCAAGCAAATTGGAATCACAATGGCATCACCTCGTTCATGTCGTTCGAGGGCGGTGCTTAACTCATGTTTCCAGATGAAATCCGAAGCGATAAAGTCAGCACTCACTAAAAGGAGGATGATATCGGCTTGAGCCAGTTGTGTTTTAATTTCAATACTCCATGTATCACCAGGTAGGATAGCTCTGTCACTCCAAGTGTGAATTAACTTATTGCGCTTCAACGCAGACAAATGAATATCCAATTGTGCTTTTAAATCTTCGTCTTTACGCGAGTAGGAAAGAAAAATTTTTAACATTATTATTTTTTTTAATCAAATTGTCATCAATTAGGAGTATCATGTTAGGAAGACACCTCCCTAACATGATTTTTAGGATATTTTAACTATTCTTTTGCCTCTGTTGTAGGTTGTTGAGCAGGTTTCTGCGCTTTCCCATACGTTCTAAGCAGGTGCAAAACCGTTAACAACAGAATCATCAACCCTACAAAATTATCAAAAAAGTAATAAAAAATGGGCTGATTGGGTGGTGCCGCTTGCACGGTGCCGATGATGGCAATGGCTATTAAAATCGGGAAAATCAGTTTATACAGGGTGCTAATGAATGTTGCGGCGGTGCTTTTATCTCCTTGATAAGCCTTGCTTTCTCGCTCAATCTTGATAGGGTCAAGCATGGTGGTTAAGGTAGATTCTAAGGCACCAATATATTTATATTGTCTCCGAATCGTCTGAATTTCTTGGAAATACCGCACTAAGGTCCATAATAACCCAAACAAGATTAAACTATTCAAGTAATAGGGCGCAAAACTCACTTTTTCACTCAAATATTTTTTGATGAGTTCGCCTGCGAGCGTTTGTTTGGATGCTGGGTCGGCTACGAACAAAAAGAGCAATCCGACCAAACTCACTGCCGTTAAGAAATAACGATTACGGTTATCTATGTACTTCAATTGGATTTGGAAAGTGTCCTTATAATGGTCGTAAAGGATTTCCGCATTTTTTTCTGGTGTCATATTTTTTATGATTTTCAGTGGGCAAAGTTACTGGTTTTGACGGATTCTTTTTGATATATTTGCTAAATTTTTCTAAAACGAATTGAAAAGCATGACGAAAAAAGAGGTAGATCTAATAAGACGGCTCATCGCAACAGCTAAAATAGGGAAAGCTATAAGTATGTTATTAGAATATTTAGAACAAGACGATTCTAACTATTCAACCATAATAATAATCAGCGGTCAATACCATGCTTTCATGCGTGAACGGCTGAATGGAATTATAGATTATGAAACGCATTCAATAGAACATCGCAAGATAAGCCGTAGTTTATTGGATATACTTAGTAACATTGAACTTGAAATCGAACAAGAAGACACTTCAATAGCGATAAATCGAATCAAAACTTGCGAGCAAACAAAGGAAACATTATTGGATTTAAGCAATTGTGGTTTGACAGAGTTGCCAAACGAAATTATACGATTAACTTGGCTGACCAATCTTGTGCTTGGTAATAAATCGGCGGAAAATAAAAATGAATTTAATGGTAACGAGTTGCATCTATTAGGTGAGTTAAAGTATTTAAAGCATTTAAACATTTCAAGCGTTAATTTAAAAAATTTATCTTTTTTGGCAGAGCTAAAAATGCTCAACTCTTTGCACATAAATGGTAATAATCTTGAAGATGAGGCGATTTTAGCTTTACATCAATTAAAAAAATTAGAAGAATTAAACCTATCTGATAATCCTATATCAGACATTGCTTTCCTAAAATCGTTTAAACGGTTAAAATATTTAGGCTTATCAAATAATTCAGCCATTCTTAATGCTGAACCAATTGGTTATCTGATTCAATTGGAAGGTTTGGATATCAATAATGTGAGATTTCAAAATTTTAATTTCATCAAAAAACTTGTTAATTTAACGGAACTTTCAATACACGGCAATGGATTAAGTGATATTAATATGATTCAAAATTTACATAAATTACGAGGATTATACTTATCATATAACAATATTGTTAATATAGTGCCCATCAAACAATTACTGGAATTAGAGTATTTACAACTATGGAATAACAAAATAACGGATATAGAACCAATTATACATTTAAATAAAATTAAATTTATTTCTATTGGTAACAATAATATAACAGATATTCCAATAGAAGTCATTGAAACCAATGATATAAATCAAATCAGAAGTCACTATAAATCCGTTCAAGTAGAAAAACAAAAAGAACTATTACCCAGTAACGAAGTAAAATTAATTTTAGTCGGCAACAGCACCGCAGGCAAAACTACTTTATCTAAATTGCTGCGCAAACTGCCCATCGAAAAACAACAAAATACAACTCATGGCATTCAAATTTCTGTTTGGCAACCGAGCGATGAAGATTATCCGATATTATTGCAATACCCTAATCTGACGGTCAATATCTGGGATTTTGGGGGACAAGAATATTATCATGCAACGCACCATGTATTTTTCAATCAAAATGCAGTCTATATTTTGTTATGGGACGAACACACGAATGAAAATACGATAGCTTCAACCCCCATTTTTCTAAATGGAGTTGAAGAACGAGCCGAAATGCAGCATTTTGATGTCCATTACTGGATGGATAGCATTCGCCATTACGCGCCAGAGAGTCCTATCCTGCTGGTTCAAAACAAAATCGAGATAGCTACCCCAGCGACGCATCTCTACTCCATTAGACATAATTCCAATCAAGATAGCAACACCAATATGCAAAGTACGGAGTATGAAAATTACCGACTTTCGCTTTGGAATGTTGACACAACACCTCAAAATCGCTCTTATCGGCGCAAATTTGACTTGTTTTGCGATGATTTAATGAATATTTTGGTCAAGCATGCCGCCCAAAATAAATTTCATCTCGATTGGGCAGCCATTATCAATCATGTCAAATATCGCACGCCCCTACCGCAAAATCCTTTTGCAAAATACCCGCACGATTCATTAACCTTGCAAGCCTTTTCCGACACCTGTGCCCAAATCACTGAAAAACAGTTAGATAAAGATAGTATTCGGACCATTCTGACTTATCTGCATGAGACAGGAGCGTTATTATATTATCCCAAAGTAGATGCTCTAACGGATAAAATTTTCATTCGTCCTGCGGAGATTATCCAAAAAATTTACCTCGAATTAAAACAATCTGTTCAAAGTACAGGCGGTATTTTAGATGCAAAGGAGATTGATAGCGCGTATTTGGAGTTAATGAAATTGTTTAAAATCGTTTTTGCACACCCAACTTTAGAAGAAAAATACTTAATTCCTCAATATTTGCCCGAAAACAATCCCATGCAAATTTTAATCAATATGCTAAGTTTGTCGAATCTGTTTTTTATTCAGTTACCTGCCTTTTATCATCGGGATTTAATTTTTAAACTCCTTTCTGCTGATAAAAATCTGATTCGGCACCAATATTTTTGGAAAAATGGGATCCTCTTTGCGCCCAAAGACAACGAAAATGTATCCATTTTAGTACAGGCATTGCAGGTAGATAAATTGCCTTTTGGTTGGATTTCGATTCATTTTAAGTCTGCCGATGATTTGAAGGACTATGCCAAATGGTGTCTCACCTTATTTACGCAAGTCACCAAGCTAATTAAAGGCAATTTATGGCTTGCCTTCAATCAAAGAGATTTCGTCCGACTTCGAGACTTAGAAAAAGCGGCTGCGACAGGACGAACGATGATTAAAGCAACCAGTTCAGATGAAATGTTGCTTCTTAAAAAATTTGAACCTTATTTAGACACGCCCCTTAAAAAGACGATTCGAATTTTTATTTCTTATGCACACGAGGATGTTGGCAGTATGCAATCCTTCAGAAAACATACTAAATTTTATCAAAGCAAAGGTTTCATTGAACTCATTACAGATAAAGAAATCTTAGCAGGCGAACCTTGGAATGACAGAATTTTAAAAGAAATTGCGATAGCGGATATGATTTTGTTATGGATCAGTGCCGACTTTATGGCATCCGATTATATTCGAGAAAAAGAATTACCAGCTGCTTTGGAGCGTGCCAAAAAAGATAAAATTCCAGTGATTCCAATTATGGTGCGTCCGCTTAGTTGGAAAGGATTGCCATTTAGCCATTTACAAGGCCACCTAAAAGCCCAAAAAGGTGATTTAACCGTCGAAGAAGATGGGCTGAAAGCACTTAGCAGTTGGCAAAATGAAGAGGAAGCAATGCAGTTGCTTGTTGAGCGAATCGGGACAATTATTCAAACAATGCTTCGTAAATAGCAGAAAAAAAATGAAAATTTTTTATAGAGGCAGCACTTTTTTATCGCAAGAATCGCGTACGATGCAGATTCACAGCGAAATACAAAGTGTTGATTTTTATGATATGAAAAATAAATTGACACGCAAACATTACAATTAAACCAGTTTTTAATTATAAACAAATTTAAAATGAAAAAACTTTTATTCGCAATCGGCTTATCTGTATTCTCGAAAACGGACAGTTGTATCAACGACGCTGTAAGTTGCCGCGTTGCGTATCGCAATAATGCTATGCCTTGATGCTGTGGGCAATGGATATGCTTAACTTCTGAACCGAGTTTCGGAAAATTTATAAAGCACAATGAAAAAATGCTCTATTGTTTGAATATTTTAAGATAATTTTCTATGTTTGCAAACGTATTGAAACAAATTTTATTTTGAATAATGCTTTAATAGATTACAAAAATATTTGATTATTTCGCCTTTTTCGTGAAAAATGAAAAGCGGATAATCCCTCCAATTAGTATTCCTTGTCAAAAAAAAGAGGCTACCTTTGGGAGCAGCCTCTTTTTTATATTATTGCACGAATCAATTTAATTTACATTCTATTTTTTCACGGCATTCAACGATTCAACGGCTTCTGGAACACTTGGATTTGGGCTGTTTTCAGACAAATTCAAGTTTTTAGACAAGTCTAACATCACAGGAGATGCGATGAAAATAGAAGAATACGTTCCAATGAAAATACCCACTATCAACGCAAACGCAAAACCTTTAATGCTCGAACCGCCAAAAATGAAGAGTATCAAAACCACTAACAACACGTTGAAAGACGTAATAATCGTACGACTTAATGTGCTATTAATCGCTTTATTGATAATATCGCGCATGGGCAAATGGCTATAAGTCCGCGCATATTCGCGAATCCTATCGTAAACGATAACGGTATCATTCATCGAATATGCCGAAATGGTCAATACGGCTGCAATAATCGCTTGGTCAACCTCCAAAGAGAATGGCAAAAAGCCATGAAACAACGCAAAACAAGCTAAAATGAATAACACGTCATGAAATAACGCAATCACCGCACCGGTAGAATATTGCCAACGACGGAAACGCAACAAAATGTATAAAAATATCAACGCCAAGGCTAAGAAATTGGCTTTCAAGGAGCTGCTTTTGATGTCATCGGCAACCATTGGACCCACTTTACTCGCGCTCGTGATATGCGTTCCGGGATTCGCCAAGTAAGTTGATTTAAATTGTTCAAGACTCGTACTTGCTAAACCTGCTGCTTTCAAACCTTCAAACAATTTGCTTGTCACTTGCTCTTGCGCTTCGCTGCTTACTTCATTGACACGGTAAGAAGTCGTAATGTTATACGTATTTGCCGTACTCACTTCCTTCACAATCGTCGATGCTTTTTCAAAAGGAGCTTCTAAGGCTTTGCGAATATCTTCAGAATTGACTTTTTTGTCAAACTGAACATTGTAAGAATAACCACCTTTTAAATCAACACCCAAATCAAATCCGCGTACTAAAAACGCTGCCAAACCTGCCACTAAGAAAATACCTGACATAATATACGTTTTATAACGCATTGCCATCCAATCAATATTGATGTCTTTGAACAAGTTTTCCGTAGCAGGCGTAGAGAATTTAATATCTTTATTTTTATCTTGCGTCCACCATTCGATAATCAAACGGCTCACCAACAACGACGTAAATAAGGTAAATAAAACCCCAATCAACAACGTAATCGCAAAACCTTTCACAGGACCCAAACCAAAATAGCCCAAAACAATCGCTGCAATGATATTCGTCACGTTACCATCCACAATCGCGGGGGTTGCATGAATGAAACCGTCTTTGATGGATTGCCACAGGTTTTTACCCGCACCTAATTCCTCTCGAATCCGTTCATATACGATAACATTCGCATCTACTGCGATACCCATTGTTAAAATGATACTCGCAATACCGGGCAATGTTAACACCGTTCCCATCGAAGTTAAAGCTCCAACGATGAAAAATAAGTTTAATAACAAGGCAACTACTGCCACCATACCGCCAGAACCATAGTAATAAACCATGAATCCAACGATTGCTAACAAGGCAACTCCGAGTGAAATCAATGATTTTTGGATGTTTTCAGCACCCAAAGAAGGTCCAACCGTCGCTTCTTGTACGATTTCCGTTTTGGCAGGTAATTTACCGACTTCCAACTTGCTCGCCATATCTTGTGCTTCTTGCACCGTATAATTACCTGTAATGCTTGAATTACCACCAGAAATTTTGTCATTGACGTGTGGCGCAGAAACGACTTCATCATCCAACACAATCGCCACTTCCCGACGATTATCAGCCGCAGCACGACCTGTCAAATCCGACCAAATCGCTGCTCCTGTACCATCCATGCTCAACGAAACCGCCACTTCACCCGAAACAGGGTCTGGTTGCGCTGTTGCCCGCGTTACATGGTCGCCTTCGAGGGCTGGACCCGATTTGCCGCGTGCTTTTTTCAACGCATACAACTCGTATAAGGTACTCGCTTTGCCATCGCGTTCGCGTACAGGGTCTTTCGACCAACGGAAAACCATATCTTGCGGGAAGCGTCCACGAATTTGTGGCATGCTGTCCAACATGAAAGAAATGGATTTCATCTTATTTTTTTCCGCACTTCCAATCACCGCAGTTGCACCAGACTGCGGATTCGATAGGCTCAACATGCTGATAAGTGGTCCATTACCTGCTGTTTTAGCTGTATCGTTTTTCATAGCAGTTGTGTCAGCTGCTGCTTTCAACGCATTATCAGCATCCACAATCGCTTGTAAAACACCGGGGTCTGAATTTCTATAAACTTCCCAAAACTCCAATTTCGCCGCCGCTTGGAGGAAACTCCGAGCGCGTTGAGGGTTTTCAAAACCGGGAAGCTCAACCAAAATCATATCGCGTGCTGCATCCAACGAAACATTTGGTTGGACAACGCCCAATTTATCAATCCGTTTTTTCAAACGATTGAACGTTTCTTTCACGGTTTCATTCGCTTTGGTCCGAATAATGGCTTGAACTTGAGCATCCGAACTTTCGATATTCAATCCATTGCCTTTCAACGCCTCATTGCGCGCAAAAATAGAAGCCAACGTTTTACCTGATTTCTTAAACTCATTTACAAAAAGTTTAATATAATCATCTTGGGATGCTTTTTGAGCAGCCGTAGCAGCGTCCATCGCTTTTTTAAACTCAGGGTCGGTGGTATTGCCACTCAATGAGTTTAAAAAATCCCTCAAATCCACTTGTAAGACGACACTCATGCCCCCTTTCAAGTCTAATCCTAACGCTAATTGTTTGGCTTTGCATTCTTGGTACGTAAATTGACCCACCAACGGCACACTTAGAATCTTTTCACTCGACATCGAATCCAAGTAATGCGCTTTAGCGTCAGTGTAGGCAAGTCCTTTAGTAGCAGCCTCTTTTGCGTAGTTTTCAGCAGCCTTTTCCACTTTATTCGTGGGAAACATGTAAATGAATTGACCTGCGCAAACTAACAACAGTAAAATCAGAAAAAAACGAACGATTCCTTTTGCTTGCATTTTGTAATGATTTAAACAAAAAGCCGAAGCCGAAGCTCAGACTTGAATGGCGGATTGGTTTTTAATTTTGAAAATTTTAAAGCACAACTTTATGACTTTCACATAAATACACCTGTTGAAAATTTTGTATTTAAAAAAAACGGGTGTCACGACCGATGTTTTCTTTAAAACGGCTTGCAAATATAAGTTTTTTATCGAAAATCAGCATGATTTGTTACAAAATGCAATTTTCTTTGTATTTTTAACAAATAGGTCGAAACAAGCATTTTCGATTTGAAACTTTTTAAAAAAAAAAGATATTTTTTTCAAAAAAGTATATCATTATTTTTTCTCCTTTCGCAGAAAAATGATTTTTTGTTGACTCAACAACTTACTTTCCGCTTTGCATCGAATAAATTTCAGTTGGCATCTCGCGCAGAGGAATGGAAGTCATCAATGTAGGTAAATTTCTTTGTGGCAAAGGCTCAATATAGGTTTCAAAGGCTTGAAACAGTGCTTGTGCAATCTGATTTTGACCCGCTTCACTCGAAATATAAGCTCCTTCTTGAGCATTAGTTAAAAAACCAATCTCAGATAATACACTCGGCATTTGGGTTAAATATAACACTTTTAACGCATCTGTTTTCACCCCCCGACTATGCCGTTTAGTCACGCTTTGCATGGCATTTTCAACAAAAAAAGCCATTTTTCGACTTTTTTCGCCCCGAAAACGCTTTTTTACAGGCAGAAAATGACCCGCAGAATCGATTTGTAACCCCGCATTGGTTTGATTTTCTGAATTGAAATAATAGGTTTCCGTTCCAATCGGACTATGCTTACGGGAATGATGAAAATTGCAGTGAACCGATAAAAACAAATCTGCATTTTGCGCATTCGCAATCCCTGCACGCTGCTCCAAAGGAATGAAAACATCCTCTGTACGCGTATAAATCACTTGGATTTGCGGATAATGCTGCTGAATTAACGCGCCAAGCAACAAAACAACCGATAGATTGTTGCGTTTTTCGAGATGTCCATGTGCGGCACAACCCGAATCATGACCACCGTGACCTGCATCTAAAACCACCGTTTGAACGGATTCTCGTTGTTCAAAAACGTTTGTCTGCGCCGTCGCGCCTACGGACAAATTCCAAAAACTTGCCCAAATCAATATTTTTTTCATGCTTTTTGGATGACAATAAGTTCTATTGTCTTATAGAGACGGCGTTTGTGTTTAAAAGGAAGATACATTAACAGATGATTCACATCGTAATGAGGTGTTTTATCAAGGGCGTTGTCGGCAAATTTTTGAAATAGGATGCTTATGATTTTAAAGATTAGAAGGATGTTTCGGTTGAAAAACGAATATGACAACTCAAAAAATCCTTGCAATCATTTGAAATAGGATGCTTATGATTTTAAAGATTATAAGGATGTTTCGGTTGAAAAACGAATATGACAACTCAAAAAATCCTTGCAATCATTTGAAATAGGATGCTTATGATTTTAAAGATTAGAAGGATGTTTCGGTTAAAAAACGAATATGACAACTCAAAAAA
>JAAFJT010000022.1:0-32703 GCA_013298955.1 Chitinophagales bacterium | reverse complement strand
ATGACAACTCAAAAAATCCTTATAATCCTTACAATCATAAGCATCCTATTTCAAAAATTTGAAGGATGTTTCGGTTGAAAAACGAATGACAACTCAAAAAATCCTTATAATCCTTACAATCATAAGCATCCTATTTCAAAAATTTGAAGGATGTTTCGGTTGAAAAACGAATGACAACTCAAAAAATCCTTATAATCCTTACAATCATAAGCATCCTATTTCAAAAATTTGAAGGATGTTTCGGTTAAAAAACGAATATGACAACTCAAAAAATCCTTATAATCCTTACAATCATAAGCATCCTATTTCAAAAAATTTCCCAACAACGCCATCTCGCTTAACGAATCGCGCCGCCGCCGCGTTCCCGATTCCGAATCCGAATCGCATCTACCACATCATAGACGAAGATTTTGCCATCGCCTACATTGCCTTCAGATGCATTATCCAAAATCACATCAATACATTTTTCCAAATTTTCATCGCTTATAACGCAGATTATCAATACTTTAGAGTGTAAAATCAAAGGGCGTTCCGTCCCGCGATACACTTCTGCATAGGTTTTCTGCAAACCGCAGCCTTTCACAGGCACGACAGTCATACAAGGGATGCCAGCCGCAATTAAGCCTGCTTGGATGGCTTTCAATTTGGAGGGTTTGACGATTGCTTCTACTTTTTTCATTTTTTTTAGGTTTTAAATTATTCAAATGTTGAATACGCTTCCACACCATATTCCACATGGTCGATACCTGCTTGCTCCTCAATGCGCGAAATGCGGATACCCATGATTTTATTTAAAAGCGTTAAAATACCATAACTTGTTGCAAATGAAAAGATTGCAATCGCGGCTACGCCCAACGTTTGTACCATTAAGCCGTCGAAACTGCCTGTTGTGAATAAGCCATTTTTCGTAGAAAACAAACCCACTGCAACCGTTCCAAAAAAACCATTCACACCATGTACGGCAATCGCACCCACCGGGTCATCAATTTTCATCCTATCAATCGTGATAACAGCGACATCCACCAAAACGCCCGCAATCAACCCGATAATCAACGCAGAAGTATGGCTTACGACATTGCAACCCGCCGTTACTGCTACCAAACCTGCCAAAATGCCATTGATAACCATCGTTATATCGACTTGTTTATGGCGAATTTGGGTGTAAATCATCGTTGAAATACCGCCCATTGCCGAAGCTAAAAACGTATTCGTGGTCACTTGACCAATTAATTCCCATTTGCCAACTGCCGCCGCCGTCGAACCGGGATTGAATCCGAACCAACCAAACCACAAAATGAACGCGCCAACCGCCGCCAAAGGCAAATTATGTCCCGGAATTGGATTGATAGAACCATCTGCATTGTATTTGCCCAGCCGGGGACCCAAAACGATTGCACCCGCCAATGCTGCAAAACCGCCCATCGCATGCACTGCCGCAGAACCTGCAAAGTCATTAAATCCTTTTTTTGCCAACCAACCATCTGGATTCCAAACCCAATTGGCTGCCAAAGGATACAAAATAGCGCAAAAAATCATGACGAAAAGGGCATAAGACCAGATTTTCATGCGTTCCGCCATCGCTCCCGACACAATCGAGATAGCTGCCACACAAAAACCCAATTGCATAAACCAAAAAAGCGCGTTCGGAATGGTCAAGCCAAGACCCAAATCGCCTGTTAAAATACCTGTGCCAAATGCCCAAAAACCATTGGATTTGCCATAAGCAACCCCAAAACCGATTGCATAAAACGCAATACCACCAAAAATGATGTCGATAATGACTTTGGCAATGATACTAATGGTGTTTTTGGAACGCACAAAGCCCGCTTCCAACAGCGCAAAACCGCCTTCCATTTGAAAAATCAACGCAGCACAAATTGCCACCCAAACCGTATCGACTGCATGAATCAATTCGGTTTGACCTTGCGAGAGTTTCGCAATTTCTTCCATAAGTTTGATAATTAAGTTAGTAAAATATTAAAATGAAGGTGCGAATTTAATAATAATTTAGGAATTATAGTTAGTTCTGAATTTAAAATAAGTAAATTTTGGAGGAAATATTAAAATCAATGGATTTCATATTACATTTGTGATTCAATTAATCATTTGATTTTCTATTTAAACCAGTCAATGAAACCTATTTTTTTTATTTTCATGTGCGTCATTTTAACACAAATGGAGTTAAAGGCGCAAGTTGTCAACATCGAAAGCCAAAGATTGCAGATGGATACGCAACGCATTATGGCGGGCATCAATTTTGCCCTCGAATACAAGGACAACAATGAAGAAACGATGCTCAAAATTGAAAGTGCGGCGATTTTACAAGTGAAAACGGAGAACCGCAAAAACAACTTTTTGTTTTTAGCCAATTACGCTTTAGCGCGTGCAACAAATGAAGTTATCAATAATGTGAGGGCATTTCATGTGCGTTACAGCCGCGTTTTGAGTTCGACTTGGCGGTGGGAAAATTTTGTTCAAACGCAATATGACCAATTATTACGGATTGAATCCCGCAATCTAATCGGTACTGGTTTTAGACATAAAGTGCTGAATACCAAAGATTTAACGATTAATGCAGGTAGTTTATACATGTTTGAGTATGAGCAGACACGAGAAAATGATGCCATTACGCTGCATCAAAATCATCGACTTTCATCGTATTTGGTGTTCAATATTGCGTTACCGAATGATTTGGGTGAAATCATTACCACGACTTATTGGCAACCACGTTTTGATAGATGGAGTGATTTTAGAATTTCTAATAATACGAGTTTGAATTTTCATTTTACCAAACACCTTGATTTTGCAACCAATTGGGTTTTGACCTTTGATAGTGCGCCACCCTTAGAAGTTAAAAGAAGAACTTTAAGTCTTAATAACAGCATTTTATATCGTTTTTAGAATTTAAAATAAAATTATATCAATTGAATTGCGAAAAACACTTTGTAGTCGGGAAATTTAGTTCCCACTCAATTGTTTTGAATAAAGCAATTGTTATAAATTGTTGATTATCAAACCTTTGGAGGGTTTTAAACCCTCCAAAGGTTGTAACCAAATACTTAATTCAAATAATTCTTATTTGTTAAACGGCAATTGATTCACGCGCCGCCCGCAAACACTCCCCAAACGCAAACCTTCCTCACAATCTTGTCGCGTATGCACTCCCAAAGGGATTCGGGAATAGGCATTTTCAGTTGCCATATCGTAAAAAGATTCAAAAGTACGCGGCGCACTGCCTACAAAATCGGCTCTACCTTCATGACATTTATCCGTCAACTTGTATGAACTGCCAAAAATACTCACTAAGGCTTCCGCCGCCGCCGCGCCAAACGTCGAATGTCCAGAAGGATAAGCTGGAAAAGGCGGTGTAGTCGTTAAAAAATTATTCGTCGTTAATCCATTTAAACTCCAATTCGGATTAATGACTTTTTGAATATAACTAATCGGTCGTTCTGCATTATACAAGTATTTGGAATGCCAACACGCTACGGCTGCATCATTCAACGCCAAACCCACTTTTGCCGCGCCCAACACCGCAATTTCTAAATTCGGTTTTTCTTTTTCCATCACTTGATGCAAAATCGCTATCCATCTTGCAGACGGCGAAAACGTGAATCCAAGAACATCATCACTCCAAAATTCTGCAATCCATTTATTATCAATGGTTTGTGGTGCTGTGGTGCTGTAAACTTCCAACATTTGCGTATAGTAGGGCGAATTTCGGTCTTCCGAATACGCCAAAGGTGGACGCGCCGTTTTGTCCGCCTCTTTGATGGCAAACGTCCGCGATTGCCCCCAAAATGGGAACATGGGATATTGAACGGTGAGCGTTGGATTGGTTTTTTTCCACAAACCTGCGCCAATAGGCACGATGTAATTGGGGTCTGTGGGTGCTAAATACATATTATGCGAAAATCTATCCGTTGCCGAAAACGCATAAACCGCTTCCGCAACTTGCCGCCCGTAGGCAACAGAACGGTCTGCAATTTCTTTCGTAGGCGCACTGATGCGCAATTCATCTTCCACATTCGTTTCCAATGCAGCGATGATAAACATATCATTGGGATGCACATTCGTAAAAAATTTCTTAAACAAAGTGGCATAACTCGAATGCACCACCAAATCCCATTGATAGGCTTTGCCCGCTTCCACCGCAGGAATCCGCAAAGACGGATACAAAGCCGCAATTGATTTATGTTCCGTCATGGCAGTCGCACAACTTTCATATGCTGATAAACCCATATATCCCAAAGCCCGCGCCGCAGGACAAGGGCGATAACCTGCTGCATTGCGCTCAATTAATAAAAACAAATTGTTCCATTTCTGCACCACTGTTGCGTCAAAATCTTTAACAGCTTTTAGATTCGCGGGTGCTACGTCTTGATTGTCTCTACAAGCCGTCGAAAAGAGAGCTAACCCCAAAGCAAAGGTCAGATAGCGTAATTGATTTTTCATAATAAATAGGTTAGAATTGGTTCTAAATTGATTGTTTGTTCACTAAAATGATTGTTATAGTTCGTTTTTTACCTTAAAGTCAATTGTTCTATTGGAATTACGGGAATATAGATGCAAAATTATTGCCTTTTTTCGCAAAAAGGCGTTTTGGTAAAAAAATAATTTTTTTTGTCACCTATCAGACCCTTTTTACAAAATCCTAAATTGGATTATACAGTCCCCAAACTAAAAAAGCAGCAATGCGTAGAAGCATCTTAGCATATTCTGTGTGCAGAATATACTTGAACGAATTTACATTGATTTATATATATTTTTTAATCATAACCAAATCATTTATGCGTCGGATTCCTATTGCGTATCTATGCTTTTTAGTACTTGTGATGGGCTGTTGGCTTTGTTACATCGCCACCTTGTCAGACTTAAGTTTTTTAAGCCGTCGTTGGGGCGCGGCTTTGACAATGGTTTTTGGCTCTTTCATCGCTGGGTCGAGTCCAGAGGGGAGTGCCGCAATTTCGTATCCCGTCTTCACGCTATTGCTTGACATCAAACCTGCCATTGCGCGTAATTTCTCTTTTGCCATCCAAAGTATCGGAATGACTTCCGCAACCTTGATGATTTTGGGTTTGCGTACCAAAGTGGAGTGGAATTACATCGTTTTTGTGACCTTTGGAGGCATTTTTGGGTTGTTTTTTGGTACTTATTACGTCGTACCGTTGATTTCGCCTGTGATGGCGAAACTGTTTTTTGTCTCTTTGTGGTTGAGTTTTGGCATCGCGCTTTGGCGAGAAAACCGCCGCCCACAACGGATTGTGTATGATGCGATTCAAAATTTTCAACGCAATGACCAATTTCGATTGATTGTATTCGGCTTTATTGGTGGGATTATTTCTTCGATTTTTGGCACAGGCATCAATATTTTCACTTTTTGTTTGATGACGATTTATTATCGCGTGAGTGAAAAAGTAGCAACACCATCCTCTATTATCATTATGACCATTGAAACAATCGTTGGTTTTTTCTTACATCAAGTAATAATGAAGGATTTTGCACCTGAATCTTTTGAATTATGGTTGACCTGTATTCCAGTCGTCGTCTTTTTTGCTCCATTTGGTGCTTTTGTGATGACGAAAATGTCTCGATTGTTCCTTGCTAAATTCTTATATGTGATTTTGGTCGTGCAATTTTTTGGTGCATTGGTGGTGATTCGCCCTAATTTAAGCCAATTATTGCTTTGTGTAGCCACTTTAGCGGCTGGTTCAACCTTATTTTTCTTTTTGTCGCGGATGGAGCGCAAATCAGAGCCTGACTTGACACAAGGAGTCTTGCAGGAAAGTCTGAATTAGGATTCATAAGATTTTTGAAGGATTTTTTAGGATTCAAAAAATAGAAAATCTATTTTTTGAATCCTAAAAATCCTTCAAAAATCCTATGAATCCTAATTCAAACCTCGAAAGTGGCGTAATTTTTTCATAGCCTACCCTGATTGAGTTAAAATTACACACTTCGTAACCATTTAATTATGAAAAGTTTAAATACAATTGTCATGTTTTGCGCGGGTTTAAGCATGATTGCAAATCAAAAACATTTTTTGCCACAAGGCTATTTCATTTCTCAACGGATGAGTAATATCGCTAATTTTTTTGTGCGCTTCAAAGAAGTTACTCAATGTGATTTGGCGGAAAAAGCCCAACTTGTGATGCACGTTTACGCAAAAAATGTTGAATTTAAGCACCCACATTGAGCATTTGACGCGGATTAAACGTTTTTTCAAAAAAAAAATAATTTTTTTTGAAAAAAAGACCTTTGTATTCAAATTTTACAATAGATTTGTCCCGTTGTATGAAAAATAGTAAATCTTGTTGAAAAAAATAGCCTCCATATTATTGTTATCTGTACTACTTTTTAACGTAGTTGGATATTTTGCCCTCTTCGCTTATGAACAGGAGCAGGCAAAACGTATGGTCTTGCAAGATATGCCCGAAGAAGCCTTTAAAATCGTGAAAGTATTGGCTTCTACTTATGTACATGTGGCTGATACCGATTTTGACTATCCAGATGAACAATTTACCATAGAGGGTAGAACTTACAATTTGGCAAAAAAACGCATTCATCATGATACGTTGGAAATTTATTTGCTGAATAATGTCAAACAAGATGAATTAACCGCCGCTTTTAAGGATTATATAGAGCAAAATATTTTAGCTAAAAAGGATCCGACTTCTAAGAGTCCACTCAAAAGTGCGCTGAAAGATTTTTTAAAAAACGGTGTGGTAGCTCATGCCCAACTCATTGATATTCAATATCAAACGATTTACATGCCACTCGGCAACCATCGCATCTCAACTCAAAATGATGCTTTTTGGATGGATATTACCCTTTCCTTATTGGCTCCGCCGCCAAAATTCAACATTTTCACCGCTTAGGATGGTCAAAAATGGGTCTATGTAAGTTCATTTTTTTTCTAAAATATTGTTTTGCAATATTTTATAGATAAGATGCTTTCCTATACCTAAGAGACACAATTCATGTTCCTATCCTAAATGTATAGTAAAACTGTTACATTTTCCGCTTAATTGGTACAAGAAATGGTACTGCAATAGTCATCTTGCGGATGATTGTGGCGATTGTGGCTGCCATATTACCTACAAATTCAAGTAGCAAAGGAACTCGTTTCGACTATTTTTGTGACTTACTTTACTTATTCATTCAATGAATAAGTCTAATTCTATATGTATAGTGCATTACTATACTATTTAGTAATGTGAATTATTTATTTTAATATCAATTTATTAAATATTATGAAAAATTTTAATTCAATTAGAAAGAATCTTTTTTTCGTGCTTAGTGTGTCGAGTATTTTGGCGCAAGCGCAAAATTTTACCGATGGTATTTTAATGCCAAGCAAGACGATTTGTGCAGGTGCATTGCTCGTACAAGACCAATTTGATACCTATTGGGAAGGGACGACCAAGCGCATTAATCAAAATATGGGTATGATGAAAATGCAAGGTATCGTCCCAATGATGAATTATGGCATTACAGATAAGTTAAATGTATTGGCAATGCTGCCCTATTTGCGTACGAGTGCAAGCGCGGGTGTGATGTCGGGTTGGTCAGGATTTCAGGATATGACCATTGGTTTGAAATATAAAGCCTTGAAAATCAATGACTTTGAATTAATTGGCACTTTGAGTGGAACCTTGCCTTCCAACAATTATGTTGCAGGGCATCCGATGGCGATTGGCAATCAGTGCAAAGCCGTTGTTGGACGCGCCATTCTACATTATTTGCATCCAAAAGGTTGGACAGCAACAGCACAAGGTGGTTATATCGCTCGCAGTAATATCAAAATTGATGCGACTAATTATTTTACAACGAAAGTGGTCAATTCCAATGAAGTGGCAATGGCAGACCAAACGCATTATTCATTGAGAGCAGGTTATTATACGTATCGTTTTGGTATTGAAGGGATTGCAGAACAAATGACCACTCATGGCGGATTTGATATTCGTAGAAATGATATGATGTTTCCTTCCAATAAAATGGATGCAACTCGAATCGGTGTAATAACGCATTATAGAATTAAACCCTTAAAAGATTTACATTTAGTGGCTAACATGTCGTACACGTTGGATGGAAAGAACGTAGGTCAGGCTTTGACGACTCAAATTGGGGCGTTTATCGCTTTTGATTTTAAAAACAAAAAATTTTATGAATATCAAACGAATTAAGGTACTATTGGAACGCGGATGACACGGATTGTGCGGATTTGCACGGATTTTTAAAATTCAGATTTACAACCCAAGCAAAATAAAAAAAATCCGTGCAAATCCGCACAATCCGTGTCATCCGCGCTCCAATAGTATTCCAAAACCACCTAACATAAAGTATAAGAATCTATTAAAATCAACTTTTTACATATAATGAAAAATTATAATAAATTATTTATATTCGCAGTATTCGCATTCAGCATTTTCGCCGCTTGTAATAAAGAAATTACAGAAATCGGCTCTGATTGGACGGAACTCATTCCAAATCAATTAGATACAAATGCAGGTAGTTGGAAACCGATTACGTTGACGGCGGTGACGGATATTCAAATTCCCGCGCCAGAGGCAAGTAATTCGGCTGCGTATCAAGCTGAATTGCAAAAAGTAAAAACAACAATTGCCAACTTAACGGCAGACCAAAAAGCAGCGATTCAATATTGGAGTGCGGGCGGCACTTTGCGTTGGAATCAGATTATGCGCGGTTTGGTTGCCAAATATAATCTTGCGCCGCAGGATAAAGTCGATGGAACTTATCCCGTTCCTGACCAAACCAATCCATTTGCGTATCCCACTTTTCCCTTTGCAAATCCGCCGTATGCAGCGCGTGCTTATGCGTATGTGACTGTGGGTCAATATGATGCGTTAGTTGCTGCGTATAAATTGAAATCTCAATACAAACGCGCAACACCTTATAAAAACGATGCAACGATTCAACCTTCGGTTGCAAAAGCGGATATCTATGCTTATCCTTCGGAAGATGCGGCATTGGCAACGGTTTCAGTTGAATTATTAAAATTCTTATTTCCAACAGAAGTGGAATTTCTAAATCAAAAAGCAAATGAACATCGTTGGTATAAATTCTGGGCAGGTGCGGCAACTGAAAGTGACATTTTAGCAGGCGATTCAGTAGGTAGAGCCGTGATTGCCAAAGTTTTAGGCAAGGCAAAAACCGATAATATGAAAAACGCGCTTGGTACACAAGCCAAATGGGATAGTTTGGCACAAAATCGCATCGTTCTTAACGAAACCCCTTGGAAAAGCATGGAAACGCCTGCACGCCCACCCATGTTACCATTTTATGGCAATGTTCGGACTTGGCTTGTGACCGATTTGGCATCCATTCGCCCGATTGCGCCGCCTTCTACGAGTTCAGAAGCCATCAAAACGCAATTGGCAGAAATCAAAAGTTTTACCGAAAACCCGAAACGCGAAAATGTTGCATTGGTTCATTTTTGGGCAGATGGCACTGGCACGCACACGCCGCCCGGACATTGGAACGCATTAGCAAGTGATTTGATAAAAAAAGCCAATATGAGCGAAGTCCGCACGGCACGCAACTTAGCTTTATTGAATATGTCCATGATGGATGCCGCTATAAGTTGTTGGAATACAAAGACTTATTACTTTTATCCGCGCCCATCTCAATTAGACCCGACGATTAAAACATTAACAGGTTTGCCCAATTTTCCTGCTTATACTTCTGGGCATTCGACCTTTTCAGGGGCGGCAGCAACGATTTTAGGACATATTTTTCCGTCTGATAAGGCAAATTTAAATGCACAAGCGGAAGAAGCATCTTTATCGCGGTTGTACGGCGGCATTCATTATCGGATGGATTGCGAAACAGGGATGAAAACGGGTCAACAAATTGGTGCCGCAGCGATTGCGCGTGCTAAAACGGATGGTGCAGAATAAAAATTGGAATTTCTTATCTTAATAAAATAATTGTTAATAGTTTTTTCGCTGATACACAAATGTTTGTGTATCAGCGAAATGTTTTTTGGTGGTATGTCACTTTATGGTTATCTTGCGTCCGAATTGTAAACAAACCGTGCATTGTTATGCAAACCAACCTTAAATATGTATTTGGATTTTTAATCCTACTCGTTAATTATACCGCATGTCACCCGACTCCAAAAAGAGGTCGAGTGCCGTATAAAATCATTGCAGACGCGCCTTTTTCAGAAAAAGATAGTCATTTTCAACTACGCAATCGCTTGGTTTATCAAGCAGCGCAACAGATTGGGTCGCGCTATCGAAGTGGCAAACAATGTCGCGCAGATGGGTTTGATTGCTCAGGCTTAATCTTTTATACATTTCAAAAATCAGATATAAAAACGGCGCGTATCGCTCGACAACTCGCCAAAGATGCCAAACGCATTCCTGTCAAAAGTGCGAAACCGGGTGATTTATTGTTTTTTGGCTACAAAGGCAGTATCGGACATGTCGGGATGGTATCGAACAATGATACTTCGGGCGTTTCGATGATTCATGCGTCGGTTTCCAAAGGTGTTATTCAAGAAAATATTACCAAACAAAAATATTGGATGTCGCGGTTTCAATTTGCAGGAGACATGATTGCGACTTGTTATGGGAAACCTGCGGCAAAGTTACCCAAAACAGAAAAACCTTCTAAAAAAACGACTAAACCTGTTGCAAAACCAGATAAGACTCCTGCTACTGCGTCGATTCCAACTGAACGCATGGGCAAAAAGGTGCATCAAGGCAGACCTGAAAAACAAAATGTTGACCCATCTGCTCATAATTCAACGAATATTGTCGTACAACGCGGTGGCTTTTTTAAACATCAAGGCAGAATGATGCTTTGAAAAAAGGTCATATTGCCAAATTTAGAATACTATTTAAAAAAATTTAAAAATAAAATTTGTATAATCGTCAAAATATCCAGAACGATTCTATATTTGCGCCACAAAATTCGTTTTGCCGTTGTTCCAAACCGCTTCTAAAAGATTAAATATCAATGTTTTGCCTTATTACGAACCCCGTTCTACTGCTCAAAGAGTTGTAACCGACCTGAAGATTGCTGCTTATCAAGTAACATGACAGGTCGGTGCGGAGGTATATTGTTTTTATGTATAAATTTTTAAATTAATTTGGAAACGATATTTTTCCCATAGATATACTTGGAATACCTTGTCGATTGCCAAAATGCGTCGTTCCACCCGCCAAACATTCATTTGCCAAAATTGCAAACAAAACGGCTTCTTTAGCATCTCCCGAAATGCCTAAATCATCTGTTTTATAAAAAGAAGCATCTTCCAATAAAGCCTGTAAACGCGCTGTCAAAATCGGATGATGCATGCCGCCACCACTCATGTAAATTTTAAAATCACATACTTTTTGATGATTTGTAATCAACGTATTTTCAATGGCTTCCGCAATTGTCTCCGCACTAAACTCCACTAAAGTACGCATCAAATCACATTTTTCATCAATCGTTTTCGGATAGGGCATCCCAATTTTTTCCATCGCTTGTTCGACATATTCAATATTAAATAATTCGGGACCCGTTGTTTTTGGAAAGGATTTTTGAAAGAAGTCATTGGTTTTCAATGCTTTAAGCAAATCGGGCAAAACACAACCTAAACCTGCCATTGCGCCATCTTTATCATAAGATTCGTGGGGCAAAAAGCGTCGAATCCATGCATCAGACAACGTATTTCCAGTACCCGTATCGGTGGTGAACACTTCATTGGCATCACAGGACGCAGGCAAATAGGTGAAATTGGCAATCCCGCCCAAGTTCAATAAAATGCGATTTTCACCTCGTTTTGAAAAAATAAAATAATCGCCATACACTGCCAAAGGCGCACCTGCACCGCCCGCCGCCACATGTTTTTGACGGAAATCGCTCAAAGTCAATAGATTCGTTGTGACTGCAATGTGGTCGCCATCTCCAATTTGCAAAGTTGCATTAGGCATATCAGGAATATGATGAAGGATACTCGGTGCGTGAAAAACGGTTTGTCCATGCGAAGCAATCGCATCAATCCTATCCTTTGGAATCTTATTTTTTTTCAAAAAATCATTAATCAATGCACCATGAAATCGCCCAAGCCAAGCATTTAACAACGTAAATGTTTGAAAATCAATGTTTTTCTTAGCAAAAATAGCTCTAATGCGATTTTTAGTTTCGATGGTGTAATCCACCGTTTCAAAATGCAATAATTCGACTTGGGTATCCGCGCCCGCACCTGTAATGCGGCAATGCGCCAAATCCAATCCATCCAAAGAAGTACCCGACATCAAACCAATAATATGGCGCGTCGTTTTTTGGCTAATATTGTATAATTTTTGAATTTGATTATTCATAGAAAACAGTCATTTTTTTACAAAAGTAATGGAATTTTCTCTAAAAATCAGCATCTTTGCGTCCATAATTGAACATATAGGACACATAGTTGACATAGAACACATAGGATATTTATTGTAAATAATTTTAATTAATTGTGTAAATAATTGAAAAACAATAAATTACATCAATAATTTCTAATTAGCGCACCTATATGCTCTATGTCCCCTATCTTTCCTATGTGTTTCCATTTTCTAACGATTCATTAAAAAAATTGAGCATCCTTGAAGCCAAAAATAACCATATTAGATTTAAATTTTGGTAATCTATCCGATACGATTGCCGCTTTTCTGGTCGAAGTTGCGGGTGAAGTCATCCTTGTCGAATCGGGTCCTCATTCGACTTACCCTATTTTGAAGCAAGCGATTGAAAATCAAGGTTTTAAGATGGAAATGATTCAAAAAGTGTTTTTGACGCATATTCATTTTGACCATGCTGGGGCAGCTTGGGCGTTTGCGCAACACGGCGCAACGATTTACGTGCATCCCGCAGGTGAAAAACATTTGGCAAATCCGACAAAACTGTATAATTCAGCTAAAATGATTTACGGGGATGCGATGGAAATGCTTTGGGGCAAAATGGAAAGCATTCCACTCGAAAACATGCACGTAACGCAACATGGCGAAACGATTCCGATTGGCGATGGCACGACTTCCATGACGGCTTGGCATACACCTGGACATGCAGCACATCATATCGTTTGGCAACTTGGTAGCGAAATATTATTTGCTGGCGATGTGGCTGGCGTGAGTATTGAGAAGCAAATGGCGGTTCCACCGTGTCCACCGCCTGATATTGATTTGGCAGCATGGCGCACTTCGATTCATTTGATACGCGCTTTGCGGGTGAAAAAATTATATTTGACTCATTATGGTATGGTTTCTAATCCACAAACCTATTTGATGGCGTTTGAAAAAACATTGAATAAATGGGGCAATTGGATGAAACCGCATGTTGAACGCAGTACGCCTGTTGAAGTGGTCACGCCGTTATTTCAAGAATGGGTGGCTATGGATTTGGCGCGGCATGGCATCACAGGCGATTTGGCGAAACGGTATGAATTGTCGAATCCAGCTTGGATGAGTGTTGCAGGCTTGATGCGTTATTGGAAAAAGCAATTAAAACCTGTTTAAAAAACAAATGCTGTGTAATTGGAACACGGATGACACGGATTGGGCAGATTTGCACGGATGTTTTTATAAAAAATCCGTGCAAATCTGCCCAATCCGTGTCATCCGCGTTCCAATTATACAGCATTTCTGGATTAAAAATGATTAAAGAAATTGAAATTGCGTTGTTTCCAACTGAAATTCAGAGTGAACCCATTGTATTTCAACGCATTGCAGATAAGTTAGAAATTCCAATTGAGTCGATTTCAAGCTATCAAATCTTGCGACAATCGTTGGATGCGCGGGGCAGACAGCCTCTTTTCAAATGGCGTGTCAACGTTTATTTGGATGGTAGCGTCCCGATTACTGAACCCTTTATTGCCGATATTTTTAAAAATGTTGAAAATGGGAAACGGGTTTTAATCATTGGTGCGGGACCCGCAGGCTATTTTGCTGCCTTGGAATTGATTGAATTGGGCTTAAAACCCATTGTTTTGGATAGGGGCAAAGATGTGCGCGCTCGCCGCCGCGATTTGCGAGCGATTCAACAATTGGGAGTAGTCAATCCGCATTCCAATTATTGTTTTGGGGAAGGCGGTGCAGGGACTTATTCCGATGGAAAACTCTATACCCGCGCTCATAAACGCGGCAATATCACCAAAATATTGAAACTTTTGGTCGAACATGGCGCACCGACCGCCATTTTGACAGAAGCACATCCACATATTGGTTCTAATAAATTGCCCAATGTCGTTGCCAATTTGCGCGAAACGATTTTGAAATACGGTGGCGAAGTCCATTTTGACCATTTTGTAACCGATTTTATCCTTGAAAAAGACCATATAAAAGGGGTTATTGTCAATCAAAACAAAATAATATACGGCGAAGCAACGATTGTGGCAACAGGACATTCGGCAAGGGATATTTACCAACTTTGTTTTGATAAAAAAATCCGCATCGAAGCCAAACCCTTTGCCTTAGGCGTGCGCATCGAACATCAGCAATCGGTCATTGACCAAGTGCAATATCGACAATCGCCGCGTCCTGATAATTTGCCCGCAAGTAGTTACAGTTTGGTTTGTCAGGCGGACAAGCGGGGTGTTTTCAGTTTTTGCATGTGTCCGGGCGGCTTAGTCGTGCCTGCGGCGACTTCACCCGAAGAAATTGTGGTGAATGGCATGAGTATGAGTCGGCGCGATTCCGAATTTGCCAATTCGGGAACGGTGACTTCGATTGAAATGGAGGATTTAAAAGCCTATCAATCCAAAGGCGTTTTTGCAGCAATGGCATTTCAACGCGATGTAGAACAAAAAATGTTTCGCGCAGGAGATGGTTCACAAAAAGCACCTGCTCAACGACTTACAGATTTTGTAAATCGTAAATTGTCTGTGGATTTGGCATCTACCTCTTATATTCCGGGCTTGTTTTCGGCACCTTTACATGATTTATTACCAGCATTTGTTTATAAACGATTGCGATTAGGCGTTTTAGAATTTGGTAAAATGATGCGCGGTTACATGACGGATAATGCCAATGTGATTGGTACGGAAAGTCGAACAAGTGCGCCTGTGCGCATTCCTCGAAATCCAGAAACGTTGATGCACCCCGAAACCACTGGTTTTTTTCCTTGTGGAGAAGGTGCAGGTTATGCAGGTGGGATTATTTCGGCGGCGATGGATGGACAAAATGTGGCAAAAGCCATTGCAAAATATTTAAATGTGACTTAGGTGTTTCAATACCCGTCTAAAACAAATATATAAATTATTTTAACCATGAAAGATACAATCGATTTAATCGGACGCATTTTTTTAGCTTTTATATTTTTTTTTGAAGCATACGACTCTATGAAATATGTCACACTGACCAAACAGAGTATGACGGCGTATGGCATTCATTGGCATCAAGATTTACTACTTTGGGGGTCTGTAATGGTCTTGTTATTAGGCGCAACGATGATGTTATTGGGTTATCGAGCGAAATTGAGTGCTTTTTTGCTCTTATTGTATTGGATACCTTTAACTTTTATCTTATATCATTTCTGGAAAGCGGATACAAAATTAGAATTGCGCGAAATGTCGCAACAATTTATGAAAAATACAGCGATTGCAGGCGGATTACTCATCGTTTTGGCAAATGGTAGCGGCAATTATAGCATGAAACGCCTATTGGCAACGACAACGGTTTCCAAAACCGTCGAAATCGCCTTGATTGTTACGATGTTAACGATTATTGGATTGGTGGTGCGCTTCTTTTTTTAAAACTTGGATTTATTGGATTATCTGAATTGTATCAAGAATCCAGATAATCTAACCAATCCAAGTTTAAAAAAAATAGTAAGTAACCCAAGTTGCGCGGTAATGCCGCCTACCACGCAACTTAGATTAAGGCTTGCTGCTGCAAATATAAACACTACTTCATTTTATCGCCTTGCATAATACGCAAAAAACTTACATTCTTTCACTACCTCCGTATAAAAAATGGTTTTATTGTAATATCCAGAATTTAATAAGTCATAATAACGCAAATACTTTGATGAAATTCTGGGAATCGTCCGCGAGCCAATTCGATATTGATTATCGGGTGAGCGATAAAAAGAAACTAAATCACATTTCGCTGCCCAAAACGCTGATTTCGCGCCTAATTCAGGGTCACGCGTTGCTTTTCGCGCCATTTCAAAATATTTCAAGGCTTGACTCAAATCCAAATTTTCATGATTGCCATTCGGTCTGCCTCTTTTTTCAAAAACGTCCTTGCCCGAGTGCATCGAATACCAAGACGCACCACTCCGATAAAAATCCATCGCTTTGTAACAATGTCCAAAATAACTCATATTATAATACGCCAAACCAATTAAATAATACTGTTTTGCCGCTTCGTCAGGTGTGGCGCGGGCTTGAAATTCCAAATCTAAAATTTTTTGTATCAATTGCGCCTTATCGTATAACACCGAATCCGCTACGGAACATCGTACACAATCTTTAATGCGTTCTGTGAAAGGATTAAACATGACTTGTTTCAAACTTGCAGGAGGAATTTGTTGAAAACATTGCAATGCGGCTTCTAATTGATATTTTCTCAAAAAATCAGTGCCTTTAATGTCCAAAAGGTCTTGTTCAATATTTTGACGCTGCGTTTCTAACACCAATTCGCGTTCAAAAGAAGACATATTTGGCTTTTTGCAAACGGCTAACATATCATCTACTAATTCCGCTTGTGGGTTCAATGCTAAATCTTCCAATCCGTAATCACAAAAATAAGACATGCCTTTCATACCCGCTTTGCGGTATAAATTCCCTGCTTTTTCTCGAAAAAAGCGTTCAAATGCGGTATGTGCATTGTAATACGGTGAAGTTCGGATTTCCTGCCAAGCTTTATTCCCTTCCACATCTTTCGGCAAGGTCATCAAACCGATACGCGCCGCCATATCAAACGTTTCTAATTGTTCCAAAACCAATCCATCCGTCACCAAAGGGCGCGCTTTTTCAAACAAAACCCGCGCATGATAATAATCACCTGCCAAAACCGTTAAATATCCTTCCGCAATTTGCCATAAAACAGGGGTTTTTACAGTGCCTTCTTGACTGCATTGATGTACGAAATCTCGAAAGTCTAACAAATATTGTGCGGCTTTTTCCCGCGCAGGTTGCGGATAACGCGGCGCACGAAAGTCTTTGCCCAATAAAATTTTTTCTAACTTCGCTGTTTCTCGCAACAATAGCAATTCCAACGTACTACTTTTGGGTTCGAGTTGATACAAAGATTTCATATCCTCCAAACTCCGACTTGCAGGAGAAGCTGCCCGAATGCCGTATAAAGTGGCTCTCTGTTCATTATTTTGACACAAATTGAGGCAACTTTTCCATTCTTCAGCCGTCCGAATGTCGAAACTCCGATACGCCGATTCGCGTTTGCTCGGACAATGCCGAAAAACTAAGGAATAATGATACGCCGCTTCTGCCCGTTTGCCCGTTTGCAACAGCGCACCCGCTTTGTGACCAATAATCCAATAGTTGATAATGCTCTGAATCCGTTCCAATTTCGGCATCAATTCCTCGCACAATGCCAAAACGGATGCATAATCTTTCGCATAATGCGCCAATCGAATCATCTGATACGCGTATCGATGCTTGATAAAAACTGATTTCGTAACTCGAAATTCTTCCCGCCCGCGTTTAATCAAGGCTGCCATTGCCGCAAAATCGCGGGTTTGCCGATTGCCCCAATTCGGTTGTGCCAAGACATGCGGTTCACAGGCTTTCGCAAACAGCAGATAATCAATGGTTTCGACACAACGATTTTCTTTCAAGACTTGCGCAAACCGATTGCCTTCCAATCGATACGAAATATCTGGATTTTTGCTCGAAGCGGCTTGATGCAAATCTTCCAACTCGTCCACCCCCGCCGCATAAACGATATATCGAATCGCCGCCGTATCTGGAATGGAGCAAAATCGCCCACGCCATTCGTCAATATTATCCACCTCTTGACGGTACATTTGGGATTCGTAATAATCCGCCAATTTCCGCGTATCCATCAGATAGGAACGCATATCGGATGGAATGTTGATGATATTTTGCGATACAAACGAGTACCAGCGCGTCGTATCAGTTGGGTCACTCATGCAAGAAGGCGGTGTGACGGCATTTGCGCGTGTTATCAACAGCGTTTTAACGCAAATCAAACAAAATATTTTGTAAATCTTCATAACGATAGGCTTTGAGGTTCGTTGAATCTAAATGAAAAAAAGCAACCGTCAAGGTATCTTGACGCTTGTTTTCCAATAACGGTTTTAATAGTTTAGTGGTTTCACGGAGCGTTTCAAGCGGGACGGCTTCGACACGAATGACATCATCTTTGTACAAAAAATGTCCTTTAAAATAAGTATTTTGCAAAATTTCAAAATAATGATTGTTTTTTTTCAAAAAAACAGTATTATTATTTAAATCTGCATCATCCGTGCGCAATGGATGTATCAATTTAACCACCTGAGCATTGCGCAAAACAACGCCCCAAGCAAAAATCGGCAAGGCAACATCCAAGTTCAAAGGATATTTTCGAGCATTTTTGAGGTAACTTTTGAGGGCAGCAGGTTCGGAAACGGAGTTTACGGATTCGGGCGCGTCTAAATCGGAGACGTTATAACACATCAACATCCCTTTATCAACAGGCGGAACGCCTGTTTTTTCATAAAATTTAATTTGGTGTAATCTGATAGTAGCCGATAATTGTATGTTTTTTAATAATTTTAGTTTAATAATTTTCAAAAATTCAAAATAATTGTTTTTTGAACTTTCATTCCAATCACAATCAAATTGAATTTCTTGAAAAGGGGTCTTAGCTAATTTAAAATCAACTTGTTGTAAAATCAAGGTTGCCAATTTATCCAAATCTGTTTTGGGCGTATGCAGGAAGGTTCGATTTGTGATAAAAATCGTTGGGATGATAGGTTGAAATAACGTATCTTTGGAATGGAAACCCATTAATTCGCCCACAGGTTTTGGAAAATGAGTGGCTTCATCCCAATCTACATCAAATATTTTAACATAAATATTTTTATTATTAATTTTATTTAAAATATCTTTTTCAAAATGCGTCAAACCAGATGCTGGGAAAGTCGTTTTCCAATAGTAAAATGCAGGCAAAACCGTTTTCGGCGGCGGATTACTACACGAAAACACGCAAAATAGATAGGTCAGCAAGATATTTTCTTTTTTCCTGATTTGCGACATAATACTGTTCGTTGGTTTTATTGACTAAGTATTTAAAATAAAAGAAGCTATAAAATGTAAACAATTGAAAATCAGCAAATTAACTTACGTCAACTTTCAAAATCAGCAATTTCCGCTTTGGAAAGTTAGGATACAATTGGAACGCGGATGACGCGGATTGGGCGGATTTGCACGGATTTTTAGTTTTATACAAAATTTTGTTTCTTTTTTATTTTTTTTAAAATAAAATTTCAATCGAACCAAAAAAATCCGTGCAAATCCGCTCAATCCGCGTCAGCTGCGTTCCAATTGTATCCCAACTTTTCAAAGCGGAAATTGCTGTTTCAAACTTGACGCACGTTTTGTGCATTTAATTGAATTTAACTACTTACAATTGTCCCAATTGCTCAAACTTTTTTCGCAATATGATTTTCAATATCTATAATCACTTGTAAAGCATCTTTATACGTTGTTTGCATTTGCGCATCCGAATCTAATTGCGCAAATAACGCCATTTCACACCGTTGCAAAATGGTCAAAAAACGGTCAATATCGGTTGTCGGAATTGCTAACGAAACCAACTTTTCCCGCACCATACTTTTAGAAAATTCAGACAATGGAATATTCAACTTATCGCTAATATAAGTAAACATTGTTTTAGACGTTTCATCAAAAAACGCTCGTTTCTGCCCACTTTTCAGGTGTGATTCTGCGATTGCTAAACGGCGTTGTGCCACTTTTTGCGCGTTCATACTTTTGAGAACAGTCGCATCTGCCGAATTTAATTTGGCTTGACGTTGTTTATACGCATAAGCCGCCAATAAACCTACAAAGGGGAGTATCAACAAAACATAATACGGCATCGAGCCAAAAAAAGCATCATTTAAGCCACTTAATAAGGTTTTTGTTTTAATAAACCGAATATCCTTTGGCTGTACAATCGTTGCAGCTGCAATTTTAGCGGTCGAATTAGTGCCTTGTGCAATGCGCAAAGCATAAGTCGCAGGTTGCAAAGTGACATATTCATTCTTTTTTAAATCAAAAAAACTAAAAGCAGGCTTCACTTCATAATTGCCTGTTTTTTTAGGAACGATTAAATATTCCCATTCTTTCGTGGTTTCGATGAGACCATGCCCATCATTTGGCGTTTCCGACAATACTTTGGGTTCGTAAAATTCCAAACCATCCACAGGGGCAAATTTGGGAGCTTGCCACTGTTTCGCATCGCCATTGCCCGTAACAGTTAGTTTTAAAGATAAAATATCATCTGTTGTCGCATCTTGACGGCTGATACTGGATTGCACCTCAAATGCCCCTACCCCACCCGTGAAACTCAACGGCGGATTGGCAGGCAACGCCTTGACTTGAATCGTGACAGGATTGGATTGAACTGTTTTTTGCGCCGTCGGACCCATTCTCAAAAGGTCGTCAAACGGATCGCCACTCGCGGATACAATTCCAACTTGCAACACCAACGGCAAAATGACTTTCTCCCCTTCTTTCTGTGGAAATAAAACAATTCGTTGTAAGATTTTCGTCGTGTAATCCTTTCCACCTAATTTGACCCGCGATTCTCCATGATTATACGAATTAACATCTTGTTTATAAAAACCTTCATAATCGGCTTCTTTCACTAAATTCACCCCACTCAGACTGACTCGCGTATATAATTTATAATCCAAAACAATTTGTTGACCCACACGCGCCTCAGTCGAACTCACCTCCGTTTTGACAAATACAGCATCTTTGCCATCCAAAGGCAACTTTGTTGTAGCTGTCGAATAAGAAGCCGGCAGTTTCGTAACTGTGATATTTATCGGCAGCGTCTCCAAATTTTTGTTGCCTGAACGAATTTTTGCCGCACCAATCACAAATTTTCCTTCCTTTTTGGGTTGCAACTGATAAGAAAAACTCCTCGTCGAAGTCGAAACGCCATTCACAATCTGCACACTACTTGACTGATTCGGTCCCATTACCACATTAAAATCTGCAAAAATAGGCGGTTTAAAATCATCAACTGTTCCATTTTGGAGTGTAAATTTGACTTCAAAAGGAGTGCCAACAGCCATTTCAGGCATATCCGTAGTGGCAGTGAAAGTCGGTTGTGCAAAAAGAGTTATATATACATTACTAAAAATAAGTATCCAAAATATTTTTTTCATAAGGCGTAATTTATTGATTATAAACGAATTAAAATTTACCAATCTTTGGTGCTTTTAGAAGGTTTCGGACTGCCTTTGCGCAACCGTTGTTGCACTTTTCGTTCTTCCTCCTCCATAATTTGCATCATTCGGTCTGAATCGGCTTGATTCATCTCATTTTGCTGTTTGTCCTCCCCATCTTTGGGGTCATTTTGTTGATTCTTATCCTTATTTTTATCATTGCTCTTATCCTTGTTTTTATCCTTTGGTTGCTGTTTTGGGTCGTCTTTATTCGGTTGATTTTTATCATTTTGCTGTTGTTGTTGCTGTTCTCGGAGCAACATTTTCTTCGCAATTGCCAAATTTTGTTTGGCATCTCCGTCATTTGGATTCAAACGCAACGAATTTTGATACGATTCAATCGCTTTTTGAAACTCCTTTTTCTGCACATAAGCATTTCCTTTATTATAAAAACTATTGGATTTGATAGACTTATCCTTTGTGATGGATGCAGATTGTTCATACTGTTTCACTGCTTCCTCATATCGTTGTTGATTATAAATCGAATTACCCAAATTATAATTCATTTTATCCGATTTCTGATTTTCCAATGACTTTCGATAAGCCTCCTCTGCTTTTTTAAAATCTTTCGATAAAAATTTTTTATCACCTTGTCGCGCATGACTGTGTGCCGTTTGTGCAGAACTTGCGTCTAAGGAAAAAACAAATAAAAAAAAAACAAATAAAAAAAATTTATACATTATTTTATGTAGATTAATTGTTATAAACTATCTTTGAGCGCGATTTTAACGATAACTTAAAAATATAAATTTATTGAGTCATGGAAATACTAACATTATCTATTGCAGCAGCAATCGCAATTGCTTCTATCGGCATCGGCATACTCGGGTTGAAAAACGGATGCGGTTTTTGGAAACCCTTTTGGATATCATTCCTCATATTCCCCGTTTTAGGCTGGGCATATGTGCATGCAAACCGTTGATTTTAAACATTTTAGACTTTGTAATTATAACAAATTTTAAAATATTGGCTACCCAAAAAGCGGTATAGAGTGCGTTAAATCATATTTTTGATTTTTTTGCAAAAAAATCAAAAATATGATTTAACGCGCTCTATAAGCTCTTTCTCCTATTTATTTACGATTTTACGAACTTGCATAAGCAATATCATATTTTAAAAATATCTTTTTCTTCCCACCCACTTTTGCGATAAGGCATCATAAATTCTAATAATATTAACAATAAAGCAATGCCTGCAAACCATTGAAAATGCGTCTGATATTCATCAAACATCAATTGTTCAGACTCTTGTTTCTCCATTTTATCAATTTTGGATTTCAACGCGGGAATGATGCCACTCACATTCGCAAGATTATAATAATCGCCGCCACCTGCCACCGCTAATTGCCGCATCATATCCTCATTTAATTTAGTGCGAATCGGCTCACCTTTTTCATCCCGTTTAAAATCCGTGCGTTTGTCAAAATTATAAGGAATCAAACCGCCTTCAGGCGTGCCAACTCCAAGCGCAAATACAGTCATGCCCTTGTCCCGCGCCTTTCGCGCACGTGCAAGGGCATCATCATCATGATTTTCACCATCTGAAATCAAAATCAACACTTTTTGTGTTTTATTAGGGTTGCTTTTAAAGGATTTTTCTGCCAAATCAATCGCTTCCGAGATAGCGGTTCCTTGTGTAGGAGCTTGGTCAGGGTTCGCACTTTTGATAAACATCGCGGCAGCCGAGTAATCTGCGGTCAAGGGCATTTGCAAATACGCATTCCCCGCAAAAATAATCGTCCCAATCCGTTCCCCGCGCAAGGCTTGTAACAATTCTAAGGTAAACGCCCGCGCCCTATCTAAACGAGAAGGCTTGATGTCATCCGACAACATGGAATTGGAAATATCCAATGCAATCATAATATCAGAAGTCCTTTTCTTGGCTTTTTGACGCGCCAAACCCCATTGCGGATTCGCTAATGCAATGATTATCAATAACATAGACATCATTAAAATACTAAACTTCAATTGATGTTTGATAAGTGAAACCGCAGGCATTAAGCGATTGACCAAAGCCGATTCTCCAAAAAGCAACAAAGCCCTATATCGCGCTTTGCGCATGAAGATGAAGAAAACGGTCAAAATGGGTATCAACAATAAAACATATAAATAATATGGATGTTCAAATCGAAACATGATATGGTTTTAATTTTAGATTTTGAAAGTTGAAATCCAAACAAAAAGTTTTTAGTTAAAAAATAAAGACAATGTTAAGCCAATTCGTACATTTGAACAAATATTCACGCCTTTTGTATAAATATTTTTTTTAAAATTATATAATATTTGCTTGAATTGGAGTAAGATTTTTACACATTTTTGCAACACACCCTTATTCAAAACTTACTCTTAGGACTATTTAAATGGGTAACAAAAGCAAAAATGCGTTAAATTTATCTTAAAGTTGGTTTTCAATATACCAAAGTAGTCCATTTTGCCCTTATTTTTGCATACTTTGGGCAAAACTTTTTTGAAAACTTTTAATCACAGTGACGACTCAATCATCCAAAATTTGTTTTACAAAAAACAACAGACAAACATTTCCACACATGGACTTGTTTTAAAAAAAAGGATAAAAAATCGTCGCAATAGACTGTCAATTGAATGATGCTTTGGATAGAAAATATGATGGCGCTGATGCGCGAACAAGGTGCAGTACAGTGGGCAGCATTCGGTTTCAACTGCGTGTATGTATTGTTGGCAACTCGAGAAGATTTGCGCTGTTGGCATTATGGCTTCATCGGCACCATTTTGACGTTTATCGTTACGCTCGAAGCGAATCTGAAATCGGACGCATTGTTACAAGCGTATTATGCAGGGAGTGCCATTTATGGTTGGTACATCTGGCGGGAAAAAGCGCGACTCTCGGATGACAATATTTCAACTTTGTCTTTTTATTATCATGTAATTCTTGCGACAATTGGCGTTTTATGTATTATGCCTTTGGGTGATATTTGGACAGACGCTGCTTTTCGATATGTAGATGCCTTGTTGACTGCATTTAGTATCATCACCACTTTTTTGACAGCGCGGAAGATTTTAGAATCTTGGTTGTACTGGATTGTGATAGATACCGCGTATATTTTCATTTATTTTGAACGCGGAGCCCATTTATTAGCGATTTTGTCTTTAATTTACGCCCTTGTCTCAATCAAAGGTTATTTCAATTGGAAAGCAAAATGGCAGACCACACACAATACATTTTTATCGCTTTGACCGCCAAATTGCAAGTAAGTGATTTTTGGTGCAAAACTCACTTACTTGCGTCCTATATTTAGGAAATTCCTTAAATTTTGATTCGTTGAAGCACCCACTCACCCACTTTCTTGCCTTGTTGATTCCCGTATATACAATCCGAACGGAAGTGAATCCCTCCCAAAATCCGACTTTCCGAAGCCTCCAAAGCTGCTTCTTGAAAGGATTTAAACGAGCGAATCGGCAATCCATATGCAACTTCAGTGGTATCTGTAAAAGATTGATTATCACCAAAAAAATTCGTTAAAAGGGTCGCAGCAGCAGCTGAAATGGTGCTATGCCCACTCGTGTACGCAGGAAAGGGCGGCGTAACCAAATAGGGATGCCATTGTTTATCAATCGTTTCACTGATAATCGTTTCAGGACGCAATCGCGCATAATGATATTTTGCTTCCCAACAACTCAAAAATGCCTCATAAATGCCAATTGCCGTTAAGGTATAGGTGCGCAATGCAGGATAATAATCAACTTTTTGTTGTTTTAAAAACAATTGACAAATCGCTAACCAATGCCCACCCGGAGTCATTTTTTTATCTTGAAACATTAAATGCCCTTTGTGTTTGGAAACAAATGGATTGTCATCCCAAAAAGAAATAATATCTATTTGACTATTTGTTAATGATTTAGATAAATTGTAAACTTCTTGCGTTTCTTTTTGAAAGGAACTATTTTTTTGAAGTTCATACGCAGGCGGCGGTACAGGTCGAAATTGGCTCGCTGAATCTAAACAAAACGTTTTCATTTTAGCCCAATGCGGCTCAACGCCATCTGCATAATCGGGCGGAGTCGGAACCCATCTTCCAGTCGCATTATTTTTGACTTCGTAACGCTCCATGCCGCGAGTTTCTTTGTAATTATCATTGCTCAATCGCTTGATAATCACCCCCGCGATTTGCTCCCCAAAGGCAACCGACCGTTTAAAAATGGAATCAGACAACATTTTCTGCCATTCAGCAAGGTTTTTTTGTTCAAATTGCGCCATCTCTTGAGTGGAAAAGATAACTTTGGGCGCAACAGTGCAAAACGCTTTGATAGCCGCGACTTGAAAATCATACGTTTTTCCAACTTCGGGAACGGGCATTGCATCAAATCCTTTCAGCGTTGCAGCGATAGAAGGTGCGCCCAGTTTTGTAAATTTGCCTGCTTCGTAAGCCGCCAAAAAAGTGTACGCATAGATACGACTCGCCACAGGGGGCGAAAAAATATCAGTAATGATAATATCAGTTAATTTTTGGTGCATTTGATGCAATTGTAGCGTCGCATCCATTGTTTTTTTGGGGGCGGACGTTTCCTTACAACTGAATAAGGCTAATAAAACAAATAATTGCTTTAAAAGTAGCCGTTTTGACAAAATACTAAGCAAGTTAATTTTCACCGTTTTTATTTTTTTGATAAAATTTTAAGCATGAAAAAAAGCAAATTAACGTTTTTACAATCGAATTATCAATTCTTTTTTAAGCAAATTAAAATATTTTGTTTAATATTGATTTAATCGTTTAAACCGATACAGATAAGGTGCTTTATGCGCTCCTCCTGTAAATTTTTTTTCAAGGCGTTCTAAAATATTCATATCCAATATTTTGCGTTGGAAATTATTACGACTCATCGTTTCCCCTAAAATCGTTTCATATAATTTTTGCAACTCATTCATTGTAAAGGTTTCAGGCATCAAATTGAAGCCAATCAAGGCATAATCCACCGAATATTGCAAAGTTTTCAATGCTTTTTCAATCATTTCTGCATGGTCAAGCCCTAATTTGGGCAATTTCTGAATATCAAACCATTCACTGCGCTCATACGAAATGCCCGGCACTGGCTCCACCCGCAACAAATCTACTAACGAATAATAGCCAATAGAAATAAAGCGTTGCGTCAAAAAAGGAATCGACTCTACAGCTACTCGGTCTGAAATACTTTTAAAAGCCTCTCTCAAAAAATCAATACTTGGACGATTCGCTTTGCCGAAAGCATGAAATTGTTCTAAAAAAATACCTTTTAAACCAGTTCGCTCTTCGAGAATCCGCGCTGCTGCCTGATCAATATCTTCTGTTTTTCTAATAAAACCACCTTGCACTGCCCATAAATCAATATCGGGCAATTTGGATAATAACACTTTTAACTCCTGATTCTGGAAGCCAAAGATTACGCAGTCAATTGATAATTGGGGAATACTTTCCTTCAACCCCTCAATTATCTTTTGTAAATCAATCATATCTATTCGTTTATCGTTGCTTACTAATTTATTTAAAAAAAAAATTCAACAAAAGTAAAAATTATTTGGTCATATCAAATAATGTTTTTATTATTGTCTCAAATTTAGACAATGTTTGTTTTATAAAGCAGCTTAAAATAATTTTTTCAAGAAAGCTATTTTATAAATTATAACAGGACTTTTTTTACACTTTGCGATATGAAAAAAGATAACCAACTTACTCATTGTGTTAAATGTGATTTATAACTAAATGTAAATGTATGGAAACCAACTATTTATGTAAAATGTAATCAAAACAGTCATTTTGTTTTTTTCTAAAATGTCCCTTTGGAAAGAGGTGCTTGCATTAACGGAATTTCTATGTGTAAAAATTTCGGTATCAAGAACATCGCTTTCCCTGCCTTTTTTGTATCTACATCAAAAAAAACAAAATAAAATTTTGATAAAAATATTTTTTTTGGAATATTCTTTTGAATTAAAGAAATTAATTGCAATCATGAATTAATTATTTGTTGGATTTAGCAATTAAAATTTATTGTTTAGTACCATAATTTTGTAACTAACCTTCTTTTTTTTGTATGAAATTTAAAGCTCACTTGTTGTCTCCGCAACTGGTTATCGCATTATTGCTCATGCTGTTCAGTCTGCCGATGTTCGCTCAAAAGCGAATTACGGGTACAGTCACTGGGGCAGATGGCGGTATTCCTGCGAGCATTGCGATTAAAGGCACGACGACTGGAACGATTGCCGATATAGATGGCGCGTTCGCATTGGATAATGTCAAAGACGATGCTGTATTGGTTGTTTCTTCGGTCGGCTACACGACACAAGAAGTGCCTGTGGGTACAGAAACCGTTTTCACCATTAAATTGGTCGAAAATGGCGCACTTCAAGAAGTGGTTGTAACGGGTTACACGGTGGAAACGAAACGTCAAACGACAGGTTCGGTTTCGACGATTAAACCGCGTGAATTATCAGCAGTTCCGACGGGCAACATCGAACAACAATTACAAGGACGTGCATCGGGCGTTACAGTCATTTCCAATGGACAACCGGGAACGAATAGTATTGTTCGGATTCGGGGTTTTGGTTCGTTGTTGAGCAATGAGCCGTTGTACGTTGTGGATGGTGTGCCTGTGACTTCCACCGATTTCTTGGCTCCGGATGATGTAGAATCGGTCACGGTATTGAAAGATGCGGCGGCGGCTTCCATCTATGGTGCGAGAGCGTCAAGTGGTGTGATTGTTTATACCACAAAACGGGGTAAAAAAGGGGATAAAACCGTTCAAGTCAGTTATGATGGTCTTTACGGGGTGACGGATCCGGGCAAAGGAGCCGAGATGTTGAATCCGCAAGAAGCAGCAGAATGGACTTGGAACGGTATTCGGAATACGGCAGCCGCAAAAGGAGAGGCATTTGCACCAAGACATGACCATTATGGTACAGGCGCAACACCTGTTTTGCCTGATTATCTATTGGTTGGTACGTTAAGAGGACAGCCTGCAAGTGCGGTCAATTTGACGACCGAAGCGACTAAATATAATAACGACCTTAGAAAAGGACCTATTTATTTGGTGATGCCTTCTAATAAATCGGGTACTGATTGGTATGCTGCGATTACGCGGGCGGCTCCCATGCAACGGCATAATTTAGGATTCTCTGGTGCTTCTGAAAATGCTCGTTATTATGTGGGTCTTGGCATGCAAGACCAAGCAGGTATTGTAATGAACAACTCTTTCAAACGGTATAGTTTTCGTGCCAATAGCGAATTTGACTTGACTAAATCGTTTCGCATTGGTCAAAACCTTCAATTTACGTATCGGAGTGTTTTAGGTCAAGAAGGCAATAATAATGGTGCGGGGGTTTCTGAAACGGAAACGATCATTCAACAAGCGCAACGGACTCCTACGATTATCCCTGTTTATGATGCATTTGGAGGATATGGTGGTACGGCTGCGGGTCTTTTAGGAAACGCTCGGAATCCTGTTGCAAGTCTTGACCGTATCGCAGATAACCGAAATTTCGGAGTCGGTGGATTTGGTAATATTTATGCAGAATTAGATGTATTGCCGGGTTTGACCCTTAGAAGTAGTTTTGGCGGCTCGTATGGAAATAGTTATTATACGACTTATGTGAAGCCGACGTATGAACATTCTGAAAATGTAGCGGGTTTTGCATTTACAGAAGGGTCTGGTTATTTTTATAGTTGGGTCAATACCAACACAGCCCGTTATACGAAAAAAATTGGCGTACATAGTTTTGATGCCATGGTTGGTTTGGAAGCGTTGAATACAGGTTCAGGTCGCGGTGTACAAGGTTCGGGTCAAAATCCGTATTTGAGAGATGTGAATTTTATCACGCTTCAAACAGCAAACAACAGTCCTGCTACCACGAGTTTTTTGAATTTGGGTGTGAATTTCTATTCGACTTTCGGTCGTTTGACGTACAACTTGAATGAAAAATATTATGTGACAGGTGTTGTTCGTCGGGATGGATCTTCTCGTTTTGGCGAAAACAATCGTTACGGAGTATTCCCTGCGGTTTCTGCGGCATGGCGGGTGACTGGCGAAGATTTTATGAAAAGTTATACAGCGATTAGTGATATGAAATTGCGCGTTGGCTGGGGACAAATGGGTAATTCCAATGCCGTCAATCCGACAAATCAATTTAGTTTATTTTCAAATGATTTGGGTGGTGGTTCGTACCCAATCACAGGTACGAATAATAGTGCAACCAGTGGTTTTTATCGTTCTCAAATCGGTAATCCAGATGCAAAATGGGAAACCAGTACGACAACAAATGTTGGTTTAGATATTTCGTTGTTGAAAGATAAGTTGGAAGTATTGATAGATTTGTGGTCGAGAAAAACAACGGATTTGTTATACCAAAAACCATTGCCAAACGTCGGTGGTTTAGCGACAGCTCCTTTTGTGAATATTGCGGAAATGACGAACAAAGGTTTAGACCTTCAAATAACGAATCGCGGCAAGATTGCAGGCGATTGGTCGTATGAAGTAACGGCAATTGGTTCGTTTTTGAGCAATAAAATTGACAAATTAACGGATAATATCACTTATTTTGATGTGACCTCCTTGCCAATCAATCGTTTAAGCGCGGTGCCGATTCGCAACTTAACAGGTTATGGTTTGTCCACCTTCTATGGTTACCAAGTACAAGGTTTGTTCCAAAACGCAGCAGAAGTAACCGCAGCACCGGCACAAGATGGTAAAGGTATCGGTCGTTTCCGTTACGCGGACATCAATGGCGATGGCAAAATCACTTCTGATGACCGCACCGTGATTGGTAGTCCTGTTCCGAAATTTACAGGTGGTGTGACTTTGGGCGTAAATTATAAAGATTTTAGCCTTAGTACTTATCTTTATACGTCTTTGGGCAATAAGATTTTCAACATGAGTAAATGGTACACCGATTTCTATGCGTCTTTTAAAGGTTCTGCGATTAGTGCGCGGGTGAAAGACTCTTGGACTCCGTCGAATCCAGGTGCAACGATGCCGATTTATGAAGATATTTCAAATACGAGTACCAATATTGAACCCAATTCTTATTATGTAGAAGATGGTTCGTATTTGCGGATGCAAAACTTGACGCTGTCTTACAATGTACCAAAAGTATTTTTGGGTGGCATTTTCAAGCGTTTGAAAGTTTATGCAGCTACAAACAATGTATTTACATTGACCAAATATCAAGGTTTGGACCCAAGTGTAGGGGGCGCGGTAGATACGGCAATGGGTATTGACGTAGGGAACTATCCGATTACACGGAGTTTCATGTTTGGTATTAATGCCGGTTTTTAAATCTTTTGAATTAGGATTTTTAGGATTAAATAGGGTTTATTCCAAAATTTTAAGAATCCTAATTCAAAAAGTCGAAAAAGTTTTTTTTTGAACTGTCAATTAAAAAAGAATGAAAAATATTTTTAATATGAAAGGAGCTTCATTGACCCTTTCTTTCGTAATCGTGGCAAGCGTTGCTTGTAAAAACGATTTTTTATCCGTTCCTGCACCGGGTGCTTTGTCCGAATCGCTTTTAACGAATGCGAATGGGGTTGAAGGGATGCTTGTGAGTAGTTATGGTATTTTGCTGGGCAGAGGTCTGACCAATCCCTTTATTGGTGGTTCTACCAATTGGCTTGGTGGCAGCGTGCAAGGCGGCGAAGCCAATAAAGGTTCTGAGTCAGGGGATGCAGCAGTGATGAATGCCGTAATGCGTTTTGAGATGAGTCCGACCCATCAAGTACCTGCTTGGAAATGGGCGATTTGTTACGAATCTATTTCGCGCGCGAATACCGTTTTGAAAAATGTGGATAAAGCGACGGATATGTCGGCAGCCGATAAAACCCGTGTCAAAGGGGAAGCCCGTTTTTTGAGAGGACACTCTTATTTTGAATTGCAGAAGCATTTCAACAAAGTGCCTTACATTGACGAAACCACCGCAGACCCAGCTATAGTACCGAATAGTGGTAACGTTTGGACGCAAATCGAAGCGGATTTCAAATTTGCATACGATAATTTGCCTGAAACGCAAGCCGCAGCAGGGCGTGCGAATAAGTGGGCAGCAGGTTCTTACTTAGGCAAAGCGTATTTGTTTCAAAAGAAATTTGATGCAGCAGCGACGCTTTTTGAAACCGTGATTGCGAGTGGCAAAAACGCAAGTGGTGTCAAATACGGTTTGGCAGCGAAATACAATGATTGTTTCAATGCAGAAACGGAAAATAATGAAGAACATGTTTTTTCCGTGCAAGCGGCAGCTAATACAGGTACTATCAACAATACGCAATCGGATTTTGTGTTAAACTTTACGCAGAATGCGCCCGGTGCGGGCTGTTGTGGGTTTTTTCAACCGAGTTTTGATATGGTTAATTCCTATCGGACGGATGCGAATGGGCTTCCGTTGCCGAATAATACCTACAATGATCCTGCAAATGCAGTGAAACATGATTATGATATTGGTTCGGATATTGCATTTGTGCCAGACGCGGGTAGATTAGATGCACGGGTGGATTGGGTTGCCGGTCGTCGTGGTGTTCCTTATTATGATTGGGGCGTACATCCCGGCAAACGTTGGGTGCGCGACCAAGTGGATGCAGGTCCGTACACGGCTAAAAAGTTTCAAATGACCAAAGCTCAATTTGATTCTGGATTTGGTGATGGTAGTTCTTGGACGAAAGGTTACTCTGCATTGAATTATCCAATGATTCGTTTTGCGGATGTCCTGTTGATGGCAGCCGAAGCTCAGGTTGAAAAAGCGGCTCCCGATTTGGCAAAAGCGAAAGATTATGTCAATTTGGTGCGGGCGCGGGCGGCAAAACCAGCTGGTTTCGTGATGAATGGGGCGACACCTGCTGCCAATTATAATGTGGGTGCATATCCTGCCTTTGCTGACCAAGTGGCGGCACGTGCGGCGGTGCGGATGGAGCGCAAATTGGAATTGTCGCAAGAAGGACATCGTTTTTATGACCTTGTTCGTTGGGGCGTTGCCAAAGCTGAGATAGAGCGATATGTTGCGAATGATGTTAAAATTTTGGCAGGTCGATTAGGCAGAATCACCTTTGTAACGGGTAAGCATGAGTACTGGCCGATTCCGCAATCGCAAATCGATTTGCAACCGGGTATTTTAACGCAAAATCCAGGGTATTAATAGGCGACTTGTTTTATGTGTTTATGATAATAATTGTTTATCGATACTAACAGATTGGGGTGCGATATCAGCTTAGGTGACTAACTTGTGTCGCACCTTTTTTTTGTTATAACGATAGTTAAAATACGTATCAGCGTTTCAATTACGGCGGTTTGACCTCCTTCA